>DASTTC010000188.1:0-4904 GCA_035760345.1 Burkholderiales bacterium
ATCGGGGAACGCGCGGCGAAAGCGTTCCTCGAGCTGCGGCGTGAGGCTGATCTCCGGCACCATCACCAGCGCCTGGCCGCCGCGCTCGAGCACCTGCGCGATGGCGCGAAGATAGATCTCCGTCTTGCCGCTTCCGGTCACGCCGTGCAGCAGGAACGGCCGATAGCTGCCCAGCGCGCCGGCGATGCGCTCGCAGGCTTGCGCCTGCTCGGCCGTGAGCACGTGGTTCGGCACGAACCGCGGCGATGCGGCCTCGGGCGAGGCGGCCTCTTCGCGCACCTTCTTCGGCAGCGGTTTGAGCGAGCGCAGGCGCGGCGGCAACGCGCCGATCACGCTCTCGCCTAGCGGTCGGTGGTAGTAGCCCGCCAGGAAGCGCATGAATTCGAGCCACGACGCGGGCAGGCGCGGTGCATCGCCGAGCACCCGCGTCACGGGCTTGAGCTTGGCGCTCGCGATGCTCGATCCTTCGCCTTGCTCCATCACCACGCCGACGCGCGAGCGCGTGCCGAACGGCACGACGACGCGGTCGCCGGGTCGAGCGTCGACGTCATCGGCGCGCGCGTAGTCGAACAGCGTTGCGAGGGGCACATCGAGCGCGACACGCAGTACCAGCATCGTCACGGGGACGCGACGCGCTTCACGTCCGGATTCCCGAAGAGCCGCAAGCAGTTAGTTTTCCGACTTGATATCGCGCATCGCGATACCTGCGGTAAGCCTTGCCGAGAAAAGGCATTTTCCCCACCGCGCCTGGGCTGTGGATAAGAATGTGAATAAGCACGTCACACTGGCGTCACGTCGGACGCTCGCATCGGAAAGGACGAGGATCGCGCCGCCAGGAACGGAGTTTTTATATTTAATTTCAACAAGTTGCGATACCGCATGCTCAAATTCTCCGCAATCAACACCCTGCGGGGCGGAAACCGCAACGGTGTGCATAAGTCAAGCTTTCTTTTGCGCGCTGCCGCGTAATCTGCGGCTGTAAGCGCGCACTTCGTCCACGAGCGCGGCGACGCTTTCCGGGGGCGTGTGCTGCGAGATGCCATGGCCGAGATTGAACACGTGTCCGGGTGCCGGCCCAAACGCATCGAGCACCTGCCGGGCCGCCTCGCGCACGCGATCAGGCGGCGCGAACAATGCCGAAGGATCGAGATTGCCCTGCAGCGCGACGCGTGAACCGATGCGCGCGCGCGCCGCGGCGGGATCCACGGTCCAATCCAGGCCGACGGCGTCGCAACCGCTCGCGGCCATCGCTTCGAGCCACGCGCCGCCGCCCTTGGTGAAGAGTATTGAGGGCACGCGGCGTCCTTCGCGCTCCTGGGTGAGGTTCGCGATGACGCGCCGCGAGTAGGCGAGCGAGAACGTCTCGTAGCCCGAATGGCTGAGCTGTCCGCCCCAGGTGTCGAACAGCATCACGACTTGCGCACCCGCCTCGATCTGCGCATTGAGGTAGTCGGTGACGGCACGCGCGTTGACCTCCAGGATCCGGTGCAGCAGGTCGGGGCGCGCGTAGAGCATCGTCTTCAGCGTGCGCCAGTCGTCGCTGCCCGAGCCCTCCACCATGTAGCAGGCAAGCGTAAAGGGGCTTCCGGAAAAACCGATCAGCGGCACGCGTCCGGCGAGCGCCTTGCGAGTTTCGCGCACCGTGTCGAGCACGTAGCGCAATTCAGCTGCCGGATCCGGTGCGGCGAGCGCCCGGATGGCTGCTTCGTCGCGCAACGGGCGCTCGAATCGCGGGCCTTCGCCGTCGGCGAAGAACAAGCCCAGCCCCATGGCATCGGGCACGGTCAGGATGTCGGAGAACAAGATGGCCGCATCGAGCGCAACGCGCTCGCGCGGCTGCAGCGTCACCTCGGTGGCGAGGGCCGGTGACTTGGCCAGTGCGAGAAAACTTCCCGCGCGGCCGCGCGTGGCGCGGTACTCCGGGAGGTAGCGACCCGCCTGCCGCATGAGCCAGATGGGGGTGTGCTCGGTGGGCTGGCGTGCCAGCGCGCGCAGCAGCGTATCGTTGCTCAAACCAGCTTTCCGGTGATGTGGCGCCACTCCACGGCCGTCACCGGCGTGATGGACAGCCGGTTGCCGGGGCGCAGGGTCCACATCTTCGCCAAGGGTTTTTGCGCCTTGAGCGCCGTGATCGGCACGAGGCGTGTTTTTTTCAGCGCGCGCACGTCCACCGCCACCCAGCGCGGCGCGTCCCGCTTGGACTTCGGGTCGTAGTAGTCGCTCTTGCGGTCGAACTGCGTGGGATCGGGGTAGGCGGCGGACGCAATCTCGGCCAGGCCGGCGATGCCGGGCTGCTCGCAGCTCGAGTGGTAGAACAGCACCCCGTCGCCCACGCGCATCGTATCCCGCATCAGGTTGCGCGCCTGGTAGTTGCGTACGCCGGTCCAGGGCGTGATGCGCCGGGGCGCGGCGAGCGCATCCTCGATCGAGCACTCGTCGGGCTCGGATTTCATCAGCCAGTACTGCATGAGTGGAGTCCCCCGCGCATGCCGGTGGGCTCGCTCCCGAACCCTGTGCTTAATCAGGGTGGTCGCTTGCCGGTCACCTCAGGTTCGTCCGGCACCCGAAGGAGGGACGATCACAACAGTGACGCTAGGGTCTGCAACCTTAGGAAGCTATCGGTTCGGAAATTTGAGCCCGGTCGAACACCGCAGGGGACATTGGCAAAGACTAGAACAACTTCTCCTGCTTGGCGAGCGCCGCTTCCAGCGTCGCCTCGATCGAGGAGATTCTACGCTTGGCCTTTCCCATGTCAAAGCCGTCGCCCAGGCGCAGGCTCAACAGCTCGTGCGCGACGTTGAGCGCCGCCATCACCGCGATGCGCTCGGTGCCGGCGACTTTCCCGGACTGCTTGATTTCGTTCATCTTGCCTTCGAGGTAGGCGACCGCCTGCAGCAGCGCTTCGCGTTCCTCGTCGCTGCAGGCGACGCGGTAGCTGCGCCCGAGCAGCGTGACCTCGAGCGTCTTGGCGCCGTCGGTCGCGTGTTTGCTGTTGGCGCTCACTCGGGCAGGCGCTGCAGCAATTGCTCGACGCGCGAGCGGGCGCCGTCGATTTTCTCGTTCAGGCGCTTGGCGTCGGTGCGGGCTGCCGCCAGCTCCTGGCGCAGCGTGATGTTCTCGGCGCGCAGGCGCTCACACAGGGCGACGAACTGCGCCACCTTGGACTCAAGTGAATTAAGATCCGCCTCCACGCGGCACACTATCTTTCAAAACCGCCACTGCGTCAAGAAATAAGCCCCGGTTCTGAATGTGTTTCCTGAGAAGGCCTTAAGGCTCCCGGCGGGTCCTGACGGCCTCGAAAATGCGGCACAGGGCCTCGGCGCCGTCCAGGATCCGCGGGGTGTGGCGCTGCAATAGTTCGGGCCGGACCGCATAAAGGTTTCCCCCCCGGACCGCCGCCATGGCGGGAAACGCCCTCCAGTGGTCGAGCCACGGCGGCCGCGCGCCGTCCGCGCCGCTCGCCACGATGACCTCGGGGTCGGCGCGCAGCACGCGCTCCCGGTCGATCGCCGGTGCGATTGCGGGCAGGTCCGCCATCACGTTCTCGCCGCCGCACAGGCGCATCACCTTGCTGATGACGTGATCCGCATTCACGGTGATGAGCGGCCGGTCCCAGACCTGGTAGAAGGCGCGCACCACGGGGCGCGAGGCGTAGTGGCGTGCCAAGCGCGCCGTGCGCGCGCGAAACGCGTGCGCCGCCGCCGTCGCGGTGGCTTCGCTTGCGGTGAGGCGGCCCAGCGTTTCCATCGTGCGCGCGATGTCCTCGAGCTCGCGCGGCTCCGAGCGAAACACGGCGATGCCGAGCGCGGCGATGCGCTCGACGGCGCGGGTGCTGCCCGATTGCGGCCAGGCGACGACCAGGTCGGGCTTGAGCGCGACCACGGCTTCCAGGTCGATCTGCGCTTCGCTGCCGACGCGCGGCAGGTTCTGCGCTTCGGGCGGGTAGTCGCTGTATGCAAGGGCCCCGACCAGGCGCTCGCCGGCGCCCGCGGCGTACAGCAGCTCGGTGAGGTGCGGCGCGAGGCTCACCACGCGATGGGCGGGCGCGGCGAGCACGACGTCGCGGCCGTAGTCGTCCGTCACGCGCACCTCGGCGTGGACCGCGCCGGCCCCGATCGCAAGTGCCATGAGCATTGCGTGCCGCATGGCGCTTTGTATAATCCCCCGCGTAGTCAGCTGCAAGGTGTCTTCGCGGAGATTCGCTCCGCGGAGATGAAACGGGAAACAGGTGCGCGGTCCGTCTTCAGCGGGCCGCAATGCCTGTACTGCCCCCGCAACGGTAAGCGAGAGGGCGTGCCACCGAGCCACTGTGGATCGTTTCCACGGGAAGGCGGCATGTCCGGCGCGTCGTCTGAGCGCCACTCGCGAGTCCGGAGACCGGCCTTGCAGTCCACATCAACCGCTTTGCGGCGTCGGGGAAGACGCCAGGGAGGGGTCTCATCATGCGATTCGCAATCTTCGCGATGCTGGCGGCGCTCGCGCCGTCGGCGTCCGGTCAGTCCGGCAATGCCGTGATCATCGAGGCGCCGCGCTTTCCCGAGGACGTGCGCCGCCTGCCGGCCAGCGTGACGGTGCTCGAGGCCGCGGACATCGAGCGCAGCGCCGCGCGCACGCTCCCGGAGCTGCTGTCCGAGCAGGCCGGCCTGACGATGAAGGATCTGTACGGCAACAACGCCGCGGCTGCGTCGGTGGACCTGCGCGGCTTCGGCGCCACCGGCACGCAGAACACGCTCATCCTGGTGGATGGCCGGCGCGTCGCCGACATCGACCTGTCGGGCGTGCAATGGGCCGCCATCCCGCTCGCCGCCGTCGAGCGGATCGAGATCCTGCGCGGCTCGGGCAGCGTGCTCTATGGCGACGGCGCGAGCGCCGGGGTGGTGAACATCATCACGCGCTCGCCGCTG
>DASTTC010000189.1:0-7295 GCA_035760345.1 Burkholderiales bacterium
GCCCCGCGCAGCACGAGCGTCGGGCAGCGGACCGCGTCCCACATCGGCCATAGCTCGATGTCGCCTTCGGCGGGCACGCTCGTGCGATAGGCCTCGGCGATCTTCGGGTCGTAGTGAAAGCGCCAGCTGCCGTCGGCGTTCTGACGCAGCACCGTTTCAGTGAGAAACCGCCATTCGGCGTCGCTGTGCGGGCCGAAGGGCGCCGACACCCTGCGCACGATCGTCTCCGCCGCCTCGACGGTGGGAAAGCGCGGATCCGCGCCCAGGTACTGGCCGATGCGCTCGAGCGCGATCTTCGCGATCACCGGGCCGGCGTCGTTCAGCACGAGTTTCGCCACCGGCGAATCCTTCTGCGCTGCGAGCGCCATGCCGACGAGGCCGCCGAGCGAAGTGCCCACCCAGCACACGCGCTCGACGTCCAGGCGCGCGATCAGCGTCACCATGTCCTGCAGGTACTGCCGTACCTGGTAGAGCTGCGCGTCGGCGAGCCAGTCGGAGTCGCCTCGACCGACCACGTCGGGGCACACCACGCGGTAGCGCCCGCAGAGCGCGCGCGCCAGGCCGTCGAAGTCGCGCGCGCTGCGCGCGAGGCCGTGCACGCAGATCAGCACGTCGGGGTTTTCCGCATCGCCCCACTCCCAGTACGCCATGCGATGCAGTCCCGCGCCGGAGACGCATTGCACGCGCTTCTGGCGCGGAACGACCGCTAGCCCGGGCTGCGGTCCCCGGTCCATTTCTCCACCAGCCTGCCCGCCTCGATCGCGGCGCCGCCGCGCGCGCCGTCCTGGTCCCACTGCACTTCCACGCGCAACTCCTCGAAGGCGCGCGTCGCCTCGACGAAGGCGGGAAACGGGATGCCGTTCCTGATCTCGAAGCGGTACTCGAGCAATCCCGGCTGGTGATGCTCGCTGTAGTCCTCGGCGTCCATGTCGCGCACCATCAGCCAACGCACGCGCTCGCGGAAATCCTCGAAGCGCCCGGCCTCGCCGGTGACGCGCACGATGGCCGTGAAGGGCATCAGGCGCCGTACTTGAACGACAGCGACAGGCGCGTGCGGAACTGCGTGATCTTGCCGTCCTCCACCTTGACGTCGAGCTTGGTGACTTCGGCGATCCGCAGGTCGCGCAGCGACTTCGAGGCCATCTTCACGGCGTTGCGCGCCGCTTCTTCCCACGAGTTCGAGCTGGTGCCGATCACATCGGTGACGCGGTACACCGCGTTGTCGCCTTTGGCCATGAGTGACTCCTGAAGGTTGGGCGGGAGATTCCCGCGCGCTGCAGTTTACGCCGGGGGTGCGGGGACGTGCCAGTAGCGCGCGCGCCGGGCGCGTTCCCGCTGCACTTCAATCGCGCCCGGCGCCAGTTTCACGGTGACCGCGCCGTCGAGATCGGTGCGCAGCAGCCGCGCGCCCACGGCGGCGTAGCGCCCGATCACCTCGGCGCCCGGATGGCCGAAGCGGTTTCGATAGCCGTTCGCCGCGACGGCGAGGCGCGGAGCCACGGCGGCGAGGAGCTCCGCGCTCGAGGAGCTGCGGCTGCCGTGGTGCGGCACCAGGAGCGCCTCGGCACGCAACCCGCCCTCGCGCGAGAGCCCGCGCTCGACCTCGCGCCCGATGTCGCCGGTGAGCAGCATCGCCCGCCCGCCCGCGTCGATGCGCAGCACGCAGCTTTCGTCGTTGCGCCGCAGCGCGGGCCGTCCCGCCACCGGATGCAGGACCTCGAAGCGCACGCCGTCCCATTGCCAGGACGCGCCGCGCATGCAGCGCCTGGGTACCGCGGCGAGCGCGAGCAACGGATGGCGCTCGGGCAGCGAATGGAGCACCTCGTCCACCTCGAAGTTGTCCAGCACCGACAGGGCGCCGCCGGTGTGGTCGGTGTCGTTGTGCGTGAGCACCAGCATGTCCAGGCGCGGCACGCCGAGCGCGCGCAGCGCCGGCGCGACGATGCGCTCGCCGCTGTCGGAATCGCGGCCAAAGGCGGGGCCCGCGTCGTACAGCAGCGCGTGGTGCGAGGTGCGCACGAGCACCGCGAGGCCCTGCCCCACGTCGAAAGTCGTCACCCAGGCCTCGCCCGGCGCGGGCGACGGCGGCGGCACTGCCACGGCGGGGAGCATCAGCGCCACGCCTGCGGCTCGCCATGGAAAGCCGCGTGGCATCAGCAGCCACGCGACGCCGGCGAGCGCGAGCAAGGTCGCCCAGAGCGGCGGCACGTGCTGCTGCCAGAGCGCGCCGGGCAGGCTCGCGCACCATTCGAGATACATGAGCAGCCACTGCACCAGCCATTCGGCACCATGCAGCAGCGCGTCCACGGGCAGTACCGCGGCGGCGAGCGCGAGCGGCGTCACCACCGCGGAAACGAGCGGGATGGCGAGCGCGTTGGCGAGCGGCCCGGCCACCGACACGCGCGCGAACAGCAGCAATGCGGCCGGCGCGAGCCCCACCGTGATGGCCCACTGGATGCGCACCCATTGCCGCCAGCGCGGTTCGGGCTCGGTCCATCCCGTGGACACGTGAAAAATGAGCGCCACGGCGCCAAAGGAAAGCCAGAAGCCCGCCTGCAGCACGGCCCAGGGGTCGAGCGCCGTGACCACGGCGAGCGCGAGCGACAGCGTGCGCGCGGGCGAGGCGATGCGCCCGGACCACAACGCGAGCGCAACCACCGTCACCATGTAGAAGGTGCGCTGGGCCGGGACCGCGAACCCCGAGATGAGCGTGTAGCCGAGCGCCGCCGCGATGGCCGCCGCAGCGCCCGCCTTGCGCGCCGGCGAGGCGAGCGCGAGGCGCGGGCTGCGCCGCCACAGCGTGGCGACGATCCAGGCCACGAGCCCGGAGACCAGGGTCACGTGCAAGCCGGAGATGCTCATCAGGTGCGTAACCCCGGTACGGCTGAACAGGCGCCATTCCTCGTTCGAGATGGCGCGCTGGTCGCCCACCGCCAGCGCGGCGAGGACACCCGCCGCGGGTGTTTCGCCCAGCACGCGCTTGAACCGCTCGCGCACCGCCTCGCGCGCCTGCTCGATGCGATCGAAAATCGAGTTGCGCGCGCCGACACGGCGTGCCGACGCGGCGTCGCGCACGTAGCCGGTGGCGCCGATGCCGCGCTCGGTGAGCCAGGCTTCGTAGTCGAACCCGTGCGGGTTCAGGTGGCCGTGCGGCAGCTTCAGGCGCACGCTGAACAGCCAGCGCTCACCGGGGTGCGCTTGGATCTGCTCGCCGTACCAGGCGAGCAGGATGCGCCGCGGCAGGCGTAGCGCCGCGTCCTCGGGCTCGAACGCGAAACGCAGACCGCGCTCCAGGGGAGCGGGCAGGCTCGCCACCACCCCCGTGACTTCCACGTCGACGCCTTCCAGCGCGGGGTCGAGACGATCGGCCAGGCGCAGGTGCGCGTAACCCGCGGCCCACAGGAAGCCCACGGCGAACGCGGCCGGCACGATCAGCGCCCGGCGCCAGGTGCCGAGCGCGATCGCGGCCAACGCCAAGAGCAGCCACGCCGGCGCGGGCAACGCCGCCTGCTGCTGCAGGAGCAGCACCCCGGCGGCGAACGCGAGCGCGGCGGCGGTCATCTAGAATCAACGCGCCGGCCCCGCGCCGGATGACCGCATGCCGAGAAAGTTCTTCCGCCGGTACCTGCCGAACGCCACCGAGGTGCGCCGCAACCGCCTCGTGGCGCTGTTCGGCTCGCTGCTGCAGCACCCGAACCTGTGGCACCTGAACCGCGACTCGGTGGCGGGCGCGGTGGCCATCGGCCTGTTCGCGGGCCTGGTGCCCGGGCCGCTGCAGATGCTCACCGCGCTCGTCCTCGCCATCCCGCTGCGCCGCAACCTGCCGGTGGCGCTGCTGATGACGTTCTATTCGAACCCGTTCACCATCGTGCCGCTTTACCTGCTCGCCTACGGCTACGGCAGCCTGTTACTTGGCGGCGGGCATCGCGCGGCGAAGGTCGAGCCCTTCGACATGGATTGGGCCAATTTCCTCGACTCGATGTCGCGCATGCTCGAGTGGTCGCTCGCGCTGGGCAAGCCGCTCGCCGTAGGGCTGGTGGCGCTGGGGCTCACGCTGGCGGCCCTGGGCTATGTAGCCGTGCAGCTCGCCTGGCGCGCGCACGTGCTGCTCGCGTGGCGTGCACGGGCGAAGCGGCGGCGCGCGAAATGACCCACGCCGAGTTCACCGCGGCCTATCGCGAGGGGCGCCTGCAGGTGCAGGTGGACAAATCGGCCGCCGCGCGCATGGTTTCGGCGCGGCTGCTGCTGCCGTTCGTGCTGCTGCCGGTGTTGGGCCTGGGCGTGGCGCTGGCGCTCGTGGGCCACTTCGTCGCCGGCGCACTCATCTTTCTCGCGGCGCTCGCGCTGCGCTTCACCGTGCGCCGCAGCGCCCCCGGCTTCGTCCTGCAGCGCGCGCTCGCGGACGAACGCTTCTACGCCGAGGCCCTTGCCTCGGGATTACTTAAGTAGGCCCTCGCTCAGCACCAGCACGCGCTCGGCGCGTTCGGCGAGCGCAGTGTCGTGGGTGACGATGACGAAGGCGGTGCCGCGCGCGGCGGACAGCCGCACCATGGCGTCGAACACTTCGTCGGCGGTATGGCTATCCAGGTTGCCGGTGGGCTCGTCGGCGAGCACGCACGCGGGCTCGGTGACGAGCGCGCGCGCGAAGGCCGCGCGCTGGCGCTCGCCGCCCGAGAGCTCGCCCGGCTGGTGCTCGAGGCGCTGGCCGAGGCCGATCTCGGCGAGCACCTTGCCGGCGCGCCCGAGCGCCTCTTCCCGGTCCATCCTGCGGATGAGCAGCGGCATGGCGACGTTCTCGAGCGCGGAGAACTCGGGCAGCAGGTGGTGGAACTGGTAGACGAAGCCGAGGGTGGCGTTGCGCATGCGGCCGCGCTCGGCCTCGTCCATCGCGCCGAGCTCGCGCCCCTGCACCCGCACCGTGCCCGCGGTGGGCGCGTCCAGGCCGCCGAGCAGATGCAGCAGCGTCGATTTCCCGGAACCCGACTTGCCCATGATCGCCACGCGCTCCCGGGCACGCACGGAGAAATCGATGCCGCGCAGCACCTCGACCGGCTGCGGCCCGTGGTAGGTCTTCGACAGGCCTGCGCACGCGATCACCGCCTCACTCATAGCGCAGCGCCTCCGCGGGATTGACGCGCGCGGCGCGGTAACTGGGATACAGCGTCGCCACGAACGACATGGCGAGCGATACCAGGCCGATGGTGATCACGTCCCGCCACTGCACGTCGGAGGGCAGGTCGGAGATGTAGTACACGTCCTTCGAGAGGAACTTGAAGCCGAGCGTGTTCTCGATCGCCGGCACCACCGTGTCCACGTTCCAGCCCAGCAGCACGCCGCCCACCACGCCGAGCAGCGTGCCGATGATGCCGATCATCGCGCCCTGCACCACGAAGATCTGCATCACGCTCGCCGGGGACGCCCCCAGCGTCCTCAGGATGGCGATGTCGGCCTGCTTGTCGGTGACCAGCATCACCAGCGTGGAGACGATGTTGAACGCGGCCACCGCCACGATCAGCGTGAGGATGATGAACATCACGCGCTTCTCGATCTCCACGGCGCGAAAGAAGTTGGCGTGGCTCTGCGTCCAGTCCGAGGCGAACACCTCGGGCGCCAGCGACGCCGAGAGCTCGCGCGACACGGTGCGCGCGGCAAAGAGATCATCCAGCTTCAGGCGCACGCCCGACACCGCGTCGCCGAGCTGGTAGAGCGCCTGCGCGTCCTCCAGGTGCATCAGCGCGAGGCCCGCGTCGTACTCGAACATGCCGATGTCGAAGGTGCCGGCGAGCGTGAACTGCTTCAGGCGCGGGATCACCCCTGCAGGGGTCACGCGCCCCTGCGGCGCGATCAGCGCCACCTTGTCGCCGGGAAGCGCGCCGATGGCGCGCGCCAGCTCGCCGCCGAGGATGATGTTGAACTCGCCAGGCTTGAGCGCGTCGAGCGAACCCGCGCGCATGTGCCGGCCGATGTCGGCGACGCGATCCTCCAGCGCCGGCAGCACGCCGCGCACGATCGCGCCGCGCACGCCCTGGCCGTAGCTGAGCATGCCCTGCGCATTGATGTAGGGCGCGGCTTCGCGCACCCGCGGGTGCTCGAGCGCGCCCTTGGCCACTTCTTGCCAGTCGGTGAGCGCGTTGCCCGGCCCGCTGAGCTGCACGTGCGACACTACCGCGAGGATCCGCGTGCGCAGCTCGTGCTGGAACCCGTTCATCACCGAGAGCACCACGATCAGCGCCGCCACGCCGAGCGCGATGCCGGCCATGGAGATGAGCGAGATGAAGCTGATGAAGTGGTTGCGGCGCTTGGCGCGGGTGTAGCGCAAGCCGACGAGGAGCTCGTATCGCACGGGGCATCGAGAATACTACAATCGTGCGCATGGACTCCGCGGATGCCGCGACGCTCGCCCGGCTGCTGCGCACTGCGCGCATCGCCCACCTCGGCACGCTGCGCCAGGGCGCGCCGTTCGCCTCGATGACGCCCTATCTCGCCGCGGCGGATTTCTCCGCGTTCCACGTGCACGTGAGCGGGCTCGCCTGGCACACGCAGGACATGGGGGCGGACGCGCGCGTCGCGCTGTCGGTGTCCGAAACCGACGACGGCCGCGCCGATCCGTTCACGCTGGCGCGCGTCACCGTGCGCGGCGAAGCCACCCGCAGCGGCGACGACGGCGCGCTCAAGCGCGCCTGGCTCGAGCGCTATCCCGCGCAGGCGGTGAATTTCGAGCTCGCCGATTTCTCGTTCTGGCGCATCGCGCCGCGCGACGCGCGCTTCGTCGCCGGCTTCGGGCGCATCCATAATCTTTCGGCCGCGGATCTCGTCGCCGCGGCGCTTACCTCAGCGGGGTCCTGATGCTTACCGTCTACGGCATGGCCGACTCGGGCAACTGCTACAAGGTGAAGCTCGCGCTGGAGCAGTTGAAGCGTCCCTACCGCTGGATCGAGGTCAGCACCACGAAGGGCGAGACGCGCACTCAAGAGTTCCTTGCGTGCAACCCGAACGGGCAGGTGCCTACGCTCGAGCTCGAGGACGGTTCGTTTCTTCCGGAGTCCGGCGCCATCCTGCACTATCTCGCCGAGGACACGCCGCTGTGGCCCGCCGACCGGATCGCTCGGGCGCACGCGCTGCAATGGATGTTCTTCGAGCAGTACAGCCACGAGCCGTGCATCGCGGTGGCGCGCGCGATCCTGCGCTACCAGCCGCCCGACTCGCCGCGCCGCGCCGAGCTGCCGAAGCTGCAGGAGCGCGGCCGCAAGGCGCTGGGCGTGATGCAAACGCATCTTTCCACGGAGCCCTTCTTC
>DASTTC010000190.1:0-6781 GCA_035760345.1 Burkholderiales bacterium
AGCGCGAAGCGCAGCTCGATCTCCTCGGTGATCGGCGAGCCGGTCCACATCGACAGGCCGAAGTCCAGCCGCATGATGCCCCACATCCAGGTCGTGAACTGCTTCCAGATCGGCTGGTCGAGTCCCAGCTTCTTGCGCTCGATGTCCATCAGATCCTGCGACGTGAACTGGCTTCCCTGGCCCATGTAGCGCGCCTCGACCACGTCGCCCGGGACTACGCGCAAGAGGAGAAAGATGAGCACCGCGACCCCGAACAGAGTCGGGATCATCAGCAGCAGCCGCTTGACGATGTAAGCGAGCATCGGCGTTCAGCCCGGCGGCGCGTTGCACGCCGCCGGGACCGTACGTATCACTCCGACAGCCAGACCGTGTCCAGCGTGTTGTTGAGGTAGTGGCTCGGGGTCACCGTCCAGCCCTTCACCTTGGAGGAGTGCGGGACGATGCGGTGCCACTGCAGCGTCATCAGATAGTGGGCTTCCTCATCCAGCAGGCGTTTTTCGAACGCGCGGATCAGCTTCTTTCTCTCCTCGACGTTCGTTGCGCGGCTCTGCTTTTCGTACAGATCGTCGAGCACGCGGTCGGTGTAGCGCCCATAATTCGACGGGTTGCGGTCGAACGACAGGAACTTGTACATGTCGAGGTCCGGCTCGACGATGTAGCCGCACTGGAAGTCCATCGCCACTTGATGCTGGCCGCCACGGACCGTTGCGAAATAGGCTGCGGACTCGACCACTTCCTGCTTGACGTTCAAGCCGACCTGGCGCCACTGGTCGATCATCCACACGCCGAGCGGCTCGTAGGGCATCGGAATGCCGCGGTTGGTGAAGGTGAAGGAGAAGCCCTCCGGCACCCCGGCTTCCTTCAGCAGGCGGCGAGCTTCCGCGCGCGACTTGTTGATGTCGGTCCAGTAGCCGGCGAGCTTGTTCAGCTCCTCGGGCGGCGTCGCGAATGGCGTTCCCGGCACCTGCACTCCGGCGACAGCCTTGACGATCGCGATCTTGGAAAGCGCCTCGGAAGCCTGGTGCCGGTCGAGCGCGAGCGTGAGCGCGCGGCGCACGCGCTTGTCGTCGAACGGCTTCTTCTCGTGGTTGAGGCTGACCAGCAGGATGCAGTCCCACGCGGACTCCTGCACGGTAATCTTGTCGCCGAGCGCGGCCTTCAGGTTGTCGCGGTCAGCCGGGGTGAAGCCGCGGAACTGAATGTGTGCGCGTTCGCCGCGCACCGCCGCGACCTGCGCGCCGGAGCTGCGGATGAAGATGGCGCGGAAGCCGTCGAGGTACGGCTTGCCCTTGTCCCAGTAGTTCGGGTTCTTCTTGCCCACGACATGCGAGCCCTTGACGTGCTCGACGAACGTGAAGGGACCCGTGCCCATGATGTTCTTCTCGTGCCAGGTCATGTCCTTCGCCAGGATGTCGGCCTTGTAGATGAAGTTGTAGGGCGACAGCAGCGAGGCGACGAACGATCCGGAGGCGTACTTCAGGCGGAATACGACCGTGTAGGCATCCGGTGCCTGGATGCTCTCGACCACCGCGTACTGGCCCTGGCGGCTCGAGCCCACGCCCGTCGGAGGGAAGATGATCTTGTCGTAGGATGCTTTTACGTCCTTCGAGGTCATCTCGGAGCCGTCGTGGAACTTCACGCCGCGCCGCAACTTGAAGGTGTAGGTCTTGCCGTCAGCCGACGCCGTCCAGCTCTCGGCGAGCGACGGATAGGGCTTGACGCCGCCTTTGTCGAATGGATCGACCCGCAGCAGCGTGTTGTAGAACGGCGCGAAAGGGTGGATCAGGCCGAAGGTTTCCTCGCGGTGCCCGTCATACGAAGGCGGTTCGGAGGGGACTGGGAATATCAACTCGCCACCGGATCGCGGCGTCTGCGCCTGCAAGGGGAAAGCGAGCACTGCGCTGGCCGCAATGGCCAGCAAACCCGCGAGTCGCTTCATCATGTTGCACCTCCTCCTAGGTAAGGCGAGGGCCCCTGCAAAGGGGGCCCCCTGGTTTGCCTGCAACCTGCTAACGGCTAGTTAATGGGGATCATTCCATTCTGTCAAGCAAGATGGCACGCGGCCCAGTGCCCCGGGCGGATTTCCCTCAGCGGGGGGACTTCCGCACTGCAGCGAGAGACCGCGATCGGGCAGCGGGGGTGGAACACGCACCCGGAAGGCGGGTTGAGCGGGCTCGGCACCTCGCCGCGCACCACCATGCGCTTTCGCTTGGCTTCGATCTTCGGGTCGGGGATGGGCACCGCCGAGAGCAGGGCCTGCGTGTAGGGATGCAGCGGCTCTTCATAGAGCGCGTTGCGGTCGGCGAGCTCTACGATTTTGCCGAGGTACATCACCGCCACGCGATCGGAGATGTGACGTACCACCGAAAGGTCGTGCGCGATGAAGAGATAAGTCAGCCCGAGGCGCGACTGCAGTTCTTCCAGCAGGTTGATGATCTGCGCCTGGATCGACACGTCGAGCGCCGAGACCGGCTCGTCGCACACGATGAGCGCGGGTTCGGTGGCGAGCGCGCGCGCGACGCCCACGCGCTGGCGCTGGCCCCCCGAGAGCTGGTGTGGATAGCGCCCCGCGTGTTGCGGCGCCAGACCCACCTGGACGAGCAGCTCGCGCACGCGCAGCTCGCGCTCGCCCTTGTCCGCCACGATGCCGTGCACCTTGAGCGGCTCGGCGAGGATCTGGCCCACGGTCATGCGCGGATTGAGCGAGGAATACGGATCCTGGAAGATCACCTGGACGCGACGGCGCACCGCGCGCAGCTCGGCGGCGCCGAGCGTCACCATGTCGATGCCCTCGAACACGACGCGCCCGCCCGTGGGACGCTCGAGCCGCAGGATGCAGCGCCCGGTGGTGGTCTTGCCGCAACCTGACTCGCCCACCAGCCCGAGCGTCTCCCCCTTGTGCACGTTAAAGCTCACGCCGTCGACCGCCCGTACCACCCCTGCAGGCTTGGAGAACATGCCTCCGCCCACCGGGAAATGCATCACGAGATCTTGCACTTCGAGCAACGGCTGGCTCATGCCGCGACCTCCTTGGCCAGCCGCTCGGCCTCCCAGCACGCCGACAGATGTCCGGGGGCGCCGATCGCTTTCAGCGGCGGCACCTCGCTGCAGCGATCCACTCGGAACGCACAGCGCGGCGCGAACGCGCAGCCCGGGGGAAGCCGCGTGAGATCGGGCGGCTGCCCCTCGATCGGATCGAGCTTGGCTCGCATTGGCTCGTCCAGGCGCGGCACCGAGCGCAGCAGCCCGAGCGTGTAGGGATGACGCGGATTGGCGTAGATCTCGGCGGCGCTGCCGCGCTCAATGACGCGGCCCGCATACATTACGTTGACGCGATCGGCGTAGCGTGCCACCACGCCCAGGTTGTGCGTGATGATGAGCATCGCCACGCCCAGGCGCCGCGATAGATCCTGCAGCAGCTCCAGGATCTGCGCCTGGATGGTGACGTCGAGCGCGGTGGTCGGCTCGTCGGCGAGGATCAGCTTCGGATTGCAGGCGAGCGCCATGGCGACCATCATGCGCTGGCGCATGCCGCCGCTGAACTGGTGCGGATACTGCGTGAGGCGGCGCGCCGGGTCGGAAATGCCGACCAGGCCGAGGAGCTCCACCGCGCGCGCGCTGGCCGCGGCCGGGTCCATGCCGAGGTGGATCTCGAGACCCTCGGTGAGCTGGCGCCCTATCGTAAGCACCGGGTTGAGCGAAGTCATCGGCTCCTGGAAGATCATCGTGATCTCGCGGCCGCGCACGCTGCGCATTTGCTCCTCGGTCAGCTTGAGCAGGTCGCGGCCATTGAACAGGATCTCGCCCGCAACGATGCGCCCCGCTGGCTCCGCCACCAGCCGCATGATGGAGAGCGCCGACACCGACTTGCCGCAGCCCGACTCGCCGACCAGCGCGACGGTCTCGCCTTCGTCGACGTCGTAGGACACGCCGTCGACCGCACGCACGGTGCCTGCATTGGTCAGGAACTGCGTGTGCAGATTCCTAATCTCGAGAAGCTTCGCCACCGTCCCCCTCTTCCTCAAGGTGCGCTATCGGGCCGCCATGCTAGCCGTGAATGGGCCGCGAACAAAATGCTGCAGCGCACCCGGCGCCCAGCGTCTCAAGCGGCAGGGTCATCAGCGCGCGCACCTTCGCGCCGAACGACAAGCGCGTCAACGCCCACCACGCCTTCGGCCTTGACGATGAGCGGGTTGATCTCCGCTTCGGCGACCTCCGGACGCTCTGCGAAGCGCGAAAACGACGCCACGGCTTGCGCGAGCGCTTCCAGGTCTCCCCGCGGCAGATTGCGATAGCCGCGCAACGGCGCGAAGCCGCGCACCTCCGCCACCATCTCGCGTGCCTCCGCCAGCGTCACCGGCGCAAGGCGCAGCGCGAAGTCGCGATACACCTCCGCGAGCGTGCCGCCCGCGCCCACCAGCACCAGCGGCCCGACCTGCGGATCGAGCCGATAGCCGAGGATCGCCTCGCCGAGGCCGGTGTGCATGCTCGAGGCGACGACGCCCTCGATCTTCGCCTGCGGGCGCGCCGCGCGCACCCGTGCGAGCACGCGTCGCGCGGCCGCCGCTGCTTCCCTGGCATCGCGCAATCCGAGCTCGACGCCGCCGACCTCGGTCTTGTGCTCGATGTCGGGTGAATCGATCTTGATCGCCACGGGAAACGGGATCCTGATCGGCTCGTCCGGCGAGTGCAGGCGCTGCGAGGGCGCTGTCGGGATCTCGAAGGCCGCCTCGGGCGCGGCCACTGCCCGCGGTGCGCGCCAAGCGAGATAGGCGGCCAGCGCGTCGGCACAGGATTCCGGCGCGCGGAAAACCGCGATGCCGGCTTGCGCCAGCAAGCGCAGCGACTCTGGCGCTTCCGGCGCGAGAAACACGGCGAGCGCCTTGTCCGGGTGCGCGCGACGCGCGGCGAGAATCGGCTCGATGGCGAGCTGCGGGTGGAATTGCGCCGACGATCCCACGGCCGCCAGCACCACGTCGCAATGGTCGGAGCCGAGCAGCGCCTCGAGCACCGGGCCGTAGACACTCGCGCGCGTGCCGGCGAGCGTGAGGTCGATGAGGGGCGAGTCGGCGATGCGTACGCCGAGCGCGCGGATCCTGTCGGCCAGCGCAGGCGGCGGCGCGACGAGCTCGGCGCCCAGCGGATCGGCCACCACGGCGGCGCCGCCGCCGGTGGTCGTCATCACCGCCACGCGCTTGCCGCGCGCCGGCCGCTGGCCGAGAACGAGCGGCGCGGCCTCGATGAGCGCCTCGAAAGAGCGCACGCGCACGATGCCGTGCGCGGTGAAGAACGCTTCCACCGCGCGGTCGTCGCCCGCGATGGCCCCGGTGTGGGAGCGTGCCAGCGCTTCGCCGGCGCTCGAACGGCCGAGCTTGTAGGCGATGACGGGCTTGCCCGCGGCGAAGGCGCGGCGCGCCGCGGCAGCGATGCGCGGGGCATCGCGCAGGGTCTCGAGAAACAGCAGGATCGCACCGGTTTGCGCGTCGTCGACCAGCAGCTCCATCAGTTCGCCCACCGACAGGTCGGATTCGTTGCCTACCGACACGAGGCGCGAGAAGCCGATGCCGCGCGCCGCGCCGCGCGACAGCAGCGCGCCGATGAGGCTTCCGGATTGCGACACCACGCTGAGCGGCCCGACGGGCAGCCGATCGATCTCGAGCGAGGCGTTCACCGTGAGCGCGGTGGCGGGCGAGGTGCTCACCAGCCCGATGCTGTTGGGGCCCAGCAGTCGCGTGCCTGCGGTCCGCGCTGCGGCGACAAGGCGCGCCTGCGCTTCGCGCCCCGCTTCGCCCGCCTCGCCGAAGCCGTCGGTGAAAATGGTGACCACGGGTACGCGCCGCGCGAAACATTCGTCGCATGCGGCGGGCACGTCCTCGGCCGGCACCATGATGAAGGCCTGGTCGATGTCGCCGGGCGCCGCGGCGAGGTTCGGGTACGCTGGCTCGCCGAGCACCGCGCGCCGCGTGCGGTTGATCGGCGCAATGAGGCCCGCGTAGCCGTGCTTGCGCAGGAAGCGCTGCGGGCGCGCGGTGTTCTTCGCAGGATCACCGGACGCGCCGAACAGCGCGATGCCGCGCGGGGCGAACAGCGCGCGGAACAGTTCGCTCGTCACGGGCGCTGGGAGAAGCTGCGCCCGAAAATGCCCTCGGCGATGCGGTTCTTCATCATCTCGATCGAGCCGCCGGCGATCATCCAGCCGCGGCAGCGGCGCAGGCAGTACTCGACCAGCTCGTCCTGGCTGTAGCCCAGGCCGCCCATGGCCTGCAGGGCCTCGTTCGCCACGTCGAAGCCGGCCTGGTTGCAGAAGGCCTTGGCGATCGAGGTCTCCTCGGCCGAGGGAAAGCCGCGGTCGGCGTTGGCGGCGGCGCGATACAGCAGCAGCTGCCCGGCGTCGAGCTTGATCTTCATCTCGGCGAACTTCCATTGCAGGCCCTGGAACTCGCACAGCAGCCGGCCGAACTGCCTGCGCTGCATGGCCCATTGCCGTGCGCGCTCGTAGGCGTAGCGCCCGAGCGCAAGCGAGCGCGCGGTGTTGCCGATGCGCTCGACGTTGAAGCCGGCGATCTGCTTCTTGAAGCCGCCCTCGCCCAGCAGCACCATGTCCGCCGGCACGCGCACGTCCTCGAAGCGCAGCTCGGCCCACTCCTCGCCGGACATGAAGGCGGAAGGTTTGCCTATAAGGAGACCGAGGGAGTCTTTCTGAATTAGAACCGAGCCGATGCCGCCTACGCCGGCGGCGAAGCGCACGTACGCGAGGATCACCTCGGCATAGGCCGAATGC
>DASTTC010000191.1:0-4094 GCA_035760345.1 Burkholderiales bacterium
CATGGGAAAGGCTGAGCTCCCCCTCCACGCCCCGGGCACCCAGCTCGACCGCGGCTACATCGGCCAGAGCGTGCCGCGCCCGAACGCGCAGCGCCTGCTGCAGGGGCGCGGCGCGTTTACCGATGACCTGCGCTTCCCGCGCCTCGCTCACGTGGCGTTCTTCCGCAGTCCGTATGCGCACGCGAAGATCAGGAAACTCGATTTCAAGAATGCGCTTAAGTCCCCCGGCGTGATCGGCGTGTTCGACGGCCGCGCGGTGGCCGAATACTGCACGCCCTGGGTGGCGGTGCTCGGGCACCTGAAAGGCATCAAGTCGCCGCCGCAGCACGCCATCGCCATCGAGCGCGCCTGCTGGCAGGGCGAGGCCTGCGCCGCGGTGGTGGCCGAATCGCGCCGCCAGGCCGAGGACGCCGTGGGACTCATCGAAGCCGAGTGGCAGGAGCTGCCGGCCGTCGTCGACATGGGAGAGGCGCTTGCCGGCAAGTACGTCATCCACCCCGAGCTCGGCGACAACGTCTGCTTCAAGCGCGAGCTCGACACCGGCGGCGTGGACGAGGCCTTCGAGAAGGCCGACGTGGTGGTGGAGGAAACCTACGGCTTCGGCCGCCACACCGGCGTATGCAACGAGGGCCGCGCGATCCTCGCCGACTACAACGCCGGCGAGCATTCGCTCACCGTGTACCACGCGACGCAAGCGCCGCACATGATGCAGGACATCTTCTCTCGGCACCTGAACATCCCCGAAGCGAGCGTGCGCGTGATCACCAAGGACGTGGGCGGCTCCTTCGGCATCAAGGTGCACGTGTACCCGGACGAGATGGCGACCGCCGCGCTCTCGGTGATGCTGCGCCGCCCGGTGAAGTTCCTCGCCGACCGGTTGGAATCGTTCCTTTCCGACATCCATGCGCGCGAGCACAAGGTGACGGTGCGCCTCGCCTGCACCAAGGCGGGCGAGATCCTCGCCTTCGACCTCGATGACCTCACCGCCATCGGCCCGTACTCGGTGTACCCGAGGACCAGCGGCATCGAGGGCAACCAGGTGGTGAACCTCACCGGCGGTCCGTACCGGCACCAGAAGTACCGCGCGAAGATGAACGTCGTGTTCACCAACAAGAACGTCACCTGCCAGTACCGCGCCGTGGGCCACCCGATCGCGGTGGCGCTGACCGAAGCCATCGTCGACCGCGCGGCGCTCGAACTGAAGATGGACCCGGCGGAGTTCCGCCGCAAGAACCTGATTCCCGACGACGCTTACCCCTATACCTTTCCTTCGGGCATCAAGTTCGAGCAGCTCTCGCACCACCAGGTGCTGCAAAAGCTGCTCGACACCATGAAGTACGGCGAGCTGAGGAAGGAGCAGGAGCGGCTGCGCGCGAAGCGGGTCTATCGCGGCATCGGCCTCGCGGCGATGATCGAGGTCACCAACCCCTCGCCCGCGTTCTACGGCGTGGGCGGCGCGCGCATCTCGGCGCAGGACGGCGCCACGCTGCGCCTCGAGCCCACCGGCATGGTGACCGTGATGTGCAGCGTCACCGAGCAGGGCCAGGGGACCGAGGCGATCTTCGCGCAGATCGCGGCGAGCGCCGTGGGCGTGACGCTGGACAAGGTGCGCGTGATCACCGGCGACACCGGCGTGACGCCCTACGGCGGCGGCACCTGGGCCTCGCGCGGCGCGGGCATCGGCGGCGAGGCGGTGCTGCAGGCCGGGCGCGCACTGCGCTCCAACATGCTCGATATCGCGGCGGCGATGCTGCAGCTGGACAAGGCCGAGCTCGACGTGCGCGACAACGCGGTGGTGCACAAGCTCACGCAGGAGCAAAAGCTGCCGCTCGCCGAGCTCGGCCGCGTCGGCTACTTCCGTCCCGACACGCTGCCGATGGACTTCCAGGCCGAATTGACGGTGACGCGCCACTACACGCCGCGCCAGTACGGCTTCACCTTCACCAACGGCATCCAGGCTTCGTACGTCGAAGTGGACTCCGACACCGGATTCGTCAAGCTGCTCAAGCACTGGTGCATCGAGGACGCGGGCACCGTGATCAACCCGATGCTGGTGGACGAGCAGATCCGCGGCGGCGTGGTGCAGGGCATCGGCGCGGCGTTGTTCGAGGAGTGCCTGTACGGCCCCGACGGCCAGATGCTGAACGCCAACATGGCCGACTACCTGGTGCCGATGGCGCTCGAGATGCCCGACATCGTCTGCGGGCACATCGAGACGCCGACCAGGCAGTCGCAGCTCGGCGCCAAGGGCGTGGGCGAAGCCGGCACCGCGGGCGCGCCGGGCGCGGTGATGAACGCCATCAACGACGCGCTCGTGCCGCTCGGCGCGCGCGTGTTCTCGATGCCCTTCACGCCCGAGCGCATCCTCCGGGCCCTGGGGAGGGTCAAGTGAAGCTCTACGGCTACTGGCGCTCGCTTGCCACCTACCGCGTGCGCGTCGCGCTGGCGTTGAAGCACTTGACGCTCGATGCGCCCGAGATCCCGATCGACCTCATCCAGGGCATGCAGCACGATCCGGCCTACCGCAAGGTCAACCCGCAGGCCGTGGTGCCGGCGCTGATCCTGGACGACGGCGGCGCGCCGCTCGTCCAGTCGATGGCGATCCTCGAGTACCTCGAGGAGACGCACCCGCATCCCGCCCTGCTGCCGAAGGATGCGCGCGGCCGCGCGAGAGTCAGGGGCCTGGCGCAGATCTGCGTGAGCGACGGGCACCCCTTCATCGTGCCGCGCGTGCGCGCCTACCTGGAAAAGGAACTCGGCCTGGACGAACCGGCGCGCAACCGGTGGGTCGCGCATTGGTCGCTCAAAGCGCTCGAGGCGCTCGAAGCGCACCTCGCGCACGAGCCGCAGACCGGCCGCTACTGCCATGGCGAGACGCCGACGCTCGCCGACGTCTGCGCCGCGTCGCAGGTGATTGCGGCGAAGGACTACGGCCGCTGCGACGTTTCCGGCGTGCCCACGGTGATGCGCATCTACGGCGCATGCATGCAGCTGGACGCGTTCGCGCGCTCGCACCCATCGCGCCAGCCCGGCGCGCCCGCCGACCTGAAGGCCTGAATGGCGCGCCGCGCGTTGACGCTCGCGGCTCGGACGTGGCACGATGGGCCCGGGAGAGTCTCACTCAAGGAGGAGGAGCCATGAGAAGCATCAGGCATTTGATCGCGCTGCTCGCCGCGCTGTTCGCGGGCGCCGCAGCCGCCGCCGATCCGATCAAGATCGGCTTTTCCATGGCGCTCACCGGCGGCCTCGCCGGCGCCGGCAAGGGCGCGCTGATCGCCATGGAGATCTGGCGCGACGACGTCAACAAGAAGGGCGGGCTGCTCGGCCGCCCGGTGGAGTTCGTCTACTACGACGACGCCACGCAGCCGGCGAAGGTGCCGCCGATCTACACCAAGCTCATCAACGTCGACAAGGTCGACCTCGTGGTCTCCAGCTACGGCACCAACGAGATCGTGCCGGCGATGCCGATCGTGATGCGCAACAAGATGGCGTTCATGTCGCTGTTCGGCCTGGCGGCGAACGAGGAATTCAAGTACGACCGCTACTTCCAGATCATGCCGGCCGGGCCCAATCCCAAGACCGACTGGTCGAAGGGCTTCTTCGAGCTCGCCATGCAGCAAAAGCCCAAGCCGCAGACGGTGGCCATCGTCGCCGCGGACGCCGAGTTCGCGCTGAACGCGGCGGCCGGCGCGCGCGAGAACGCGAACAAGATGGGCTTCAAGATCGTCTACGACAAGACCTACCCACCCACGACGACGGATTTCACGCCGATCGTGCGCGCCATCCAGGCGACCAAGCCGGACATCGTCTACGTCGGCTCCTACCCGCCGGACTCGACGGGCATGGTGAAGGCCGCGAACGAGGTCGGACTCAAGGTGAAGATGTTCGGCGGCGGCATGGTCGGGCTGCAGTTCGCCGCCATCCAGAAGAACCTCGGGCCGCTGCTCAACAACATCGTCAACTACGATTTCTGGGTGCCCGAGCCCACGCTGCAGTTCGCGGGCGTGAACGAGTTCCTCGCCAAGTACCAGGAAGCCGCCAAGGGCAAGGGCGTGGATCCGCTCGGCCACTACCTGCCGCCCTTCGCCTACGCC
>DASTTC010000192.1:0-2100 GCA_035760345.1 Burkholderiales bacterium
CCTTTGGAGGTTTCGACGTTGATTTCGGATGAATTGAGCGACGCCTCCTGCAACACTGCGGCCTTGACCTTGGTGGTGATGACGGAGTCGTCGACATATTCCCCGACGCTCTCCTTCTTCGCCGTCGAGGTGGCGGATTTCCTCGTGGCGGGCTTGTTCGCGCCGGCAGTCCGCATCGACGCCTTCGCGTCGGCCTTGGCGCGCGCCTGCACGGCTTTTGCCTCGCTCAAGCACGCGCTCTTGTCGTCACCGGCCTTGTCGTCGCACTTTTCCCTGGCAACCGCGTAGTCGGCGTCCGCCTTGGCAACGCTGACGGCGTTGCCGGTCTTGCTGCTGGGCTTGTTGCTGGCGTCCAGCTCGGCTCTTGCGATCTTCTGCGCGCCCTTGGCTTCGGCCATGCACACGTCCTTCGCATTGGCCGACAGCGAGTCGCAGGCTGCCCTGGCTGACTTGTATTTGGCCTCGATCCTGTTCTTGCCAGCCTTGTATTGGGTCTCGGACATGCCTTGCGCGGCCGGCGCCCCAGCACTTAACGCGAGGGCAATCGCGGTCGCGATTGCGCCGATTCCCAGTTTGCTCATGGTCTTTCCTCCACGAATTGAACCGCGGTGCGATGCACGATCGCCCGCATCAATTCTTGTCTATTTCGTCGAACTGTTCTGTGCGGTAACGAATACATGGCGGAGCAGCGGTTTTATGCTTCAATAGATTCATGGCCGACCGCCGTCTGCAAGTGTTCCACGCCGTCGCCAAGCACCTCTCCTTCACCAAGGCGGCGGAGGCGTTGTTCATGACGCAGCCTGCCGTCACCTTCCAGATCCGCCAGCTGGAAGAGCACTTCAGCACGCGCCTGTTCGACCGCGCGCACGGGCGCATCGCGCTCACCCCCGCCGGGCAGTTGGCGCTGGAGTACGCCGAGAAGATCCTCGGCCTGTCGGCCGAGCTCGACACGCGCCTGAAGGAAATGAGCGGCCAGGTGGCGGGGCCGCTGCTCATCGGCGCGAGCACCACCATCGCCGAATTCCTGCTGCCGCAGATCCTCGGCGCGTTCAAGTCGCGCTACCCCGGCGTGGTGCCGCGGCTGTTCGTCGCCAACTCGGAGGCGGTGCAGGCGCGCATCGCCGAGCGCACGCTCGACCTGGGTTTCATCGAGGGCGACTCGCACTTGCCGTCGCTCGTCACCGACGTGGTGTGCGACGACGAGCTGCAGGTGGTGTGCGCGCCCGCGCATCCGCTCGCCAAGCTGAAGTCGGTGCCGCCGAAGGCGCTCGCCGAGCACGCCTACATCACCCGCGAGCCGGGCTCGGGCACGCGCGAAGTCATCGACCACTACCTGCAGAAGGCCGGCGTCGCGCCCGATACGCTGCAGGTGGTGATGGAGCTCGGCAGCCCCGAGGCGCTCAAGGGACTGGTGGCCACGGGCCTGGGATTCGCCATCATGTCGCGCACCACGGTGGCCAAGGAAACGCAGCTGGGGCAACTGGTGCAGATTCCGCTCGCGCCGCGCCTCAACCGCCACTTGTCGGTGGTTTACCCGAAGGAGCGCTTCCACTCGCGCCTGGTGAACGGCTTCGTGCAGTTCGCCAAGGAGCGCCTCGGCGCCCAGGCGCCTCAAACCGTCGCGTAGTACGCGCGCAGGACTTCGAGCACTTCGGGACGGCTGAATTCGGGCGGCACCGGGCTGCCTTCGCCCAGCCACTTGCGCAACTGCGTGCCGGACACCTGCAACCGGTCGGCGTCCGTGTGCGCACAGGTGCGGCCCGAGGCCATGCCGCCGCACTGGTAGCACCAGAAGGTGACGTCCATCTTCAGCGGCTGCGTCTCCAGTGCATCCGCCGGGATCTCGTCGAAGATGCGATGCGCGTCGAACGGGCCGTAGTAGCTGCCCACGCCGGCGTGATCGCGGCCGACGATCTGGTGCGAGCAGCCGTAGTTCTGGCGAAACAGCGCGTGCAGCAGCGCTTCGCGCGGGCCGGCGTAGCGCATGTCGAGGGGATAGCCCGCCTGCACCACGGTGCCCGTGCGGAAGTACTTCTCCATCAGCACGCCGATGGCGCGCGTGCGCACCTCGGCCGGGATGTCGCCGGGCTTGAGCGCGCC
>DASTTC010000193.1:0-6574 GCA_035760345.1 Burkholderiales bacterium
CTGCTCGCGCGCGCTTCGCGCTGACGATGAGCGGCGGCTGGCAACCCAGCGCGCGCGTGCCCGATGCGGCGGTAAGGGACGCCGACTCCTCCTTCGCGCGCTACCGCTTGCCGCTCGCAAAGGTGGAGCGCCTGGCCACCGGCATCACTCGCTGGGCGGAAGGACCGGTGTACTTCGGCGACCTTCGGTGCCTCTTGTGGAGCGACGTTCCCGGCGACTGCATGTGGCGCTGGGACGAGCAAACCGGCGCCGTGGGCGTCTGGCGCAAGCCTTCCGGGTACGCGAACGGCAACACGCGCGACCGGCAGGGGCGGCTCGTCACCTGCGAGCACGGCGGGCGTCGCGTCTCGCGCACCGAGCCCGACGGCACGATCACCGCGCTTGCCGAGCGCTTCGAGGGCAAGCGGCTCAACTCGCCCAACGACGTGGTGTGCAAGTCCGATGGCTCGATCTGGTTCACCGACCCGAGCTTCGGCATCCTCGGCTGGTACGAGGGGCACAAGGCTCCGGCCGAGCTGCCGACGAATGTCTATCGCATCGATCCCGCGGGCGCGATGAGCGTGGTCGCCGAAGGCATCAACCAGCCGAACGGGCTCGCCTTCTCGCCCGACGAGTCGATCCTGTACGTCGTCGAGTCGCGCTCGGTGCCGCGCAAAATCCTCGCCTGCGACGTGGTGGGCGCAAAGACCCTTTCGAACCGGCGCGTGCTGATCGACGCGGGGCCGAAAGGCACGCCCGACGGCTTTCGCGTCGACGTCGACGGCAACCTGTGGTGCGGCTGGGGCATGGGCGAGGAGGGCCTGGACGGGGTGCACGTCTTCAATCCCGATGGCAAGCTGATCGGCCGCATCGACCTGCCCGAGCGCTGCGCCAACGTCTGCTTCGGCGGCCTGCACCGCAACCGCCTGTTCATGGCAGCGACCACTTCGCTTTACGCGCTCTACATCAACACGCAAGGCATTGCTGGCGCTTGAATGGGGTCTGTCCCCAATTAGAACTCTATGACGCCCTTTCCCGAGGCCTGCTGGTCGAAGAGCTTGTAGGCCGCGTCGGCCTGGTCGAGCTTCCAGCGGTGGGTGAAGATGCGCTCGAGGTCGATCTTGTTGTCGGCCACGAAGCGCGCGCACTCGCCCATGCCCATCGCGCTGAAGGTCCAGGAGCCGACGAGCGTGAGCTGCTTTCTGAGCATGTCGCGCGAGACATCGAGCGTCACGTCGCCGCCCTCGCCCACGAAGCACACGGTGCCCCAAGTCTTCGCCGAGCGCACCGCCTGAAGGCGCGCCGCGGCGACGCCGGTGCAATCGAGCGCGAGGTCCACGCCCTCGCCCTTCGTCATCTCCTTCAGCGCCTTCTCGGCGTCCTCCTTCGAGGCGTCGACCACGGCATCGGCGCCGAACTGTTTCGCGAGCGCCAGCCGCTCGGCGTTCGACTCCACCGCGATCACGCGGGCGCCCATCTTCGATCCGAGCAGGGTCGCGCTGATGCCCACCGGGCCCTGCCCGAACACTGCGAGCGTAGAGCCGCCTGCGAGATGCATGCGGCGCAGCGCCCCGTAGGCGGTACCGGTCCCGCAGGCGACCGCCGCGCCTTCGGAGAACGACAGCTCCTCGGGTAGCGCCACGATGGTGCGCACCGGGACTTTGAGGTACTCGGCGTGGCCGCCGTGCGCGGTCACGCCGTACACGGTGATTCCGGCACGGCACAGCTGTGACCAGCCGACGCGGCAGTGCCTGCACACGCCGCACCCGGCGTAGTGGTGATCCATCACCCGCTGGCCCGTCGGCGCCTCGCGCTCGGAGACGCCGGGTCCGCGCGCCACCACTTCGCCACAGGGCTCGTGCCCGGCGATGAAGGGCTCCGCGTTGCCGCCCAGTCCGAGCGCCTTCTGCGCCTCGCCGGGCGGCGGACGGTAGAACTTGAGATCCGAGCCGCACATGCCGGAGGCGCGCATGCGCAGCACCACCTCGCCCGGCCCGGGCGTGGGGTCGGGGAAGTTGCGGATCTCGATCTTGCGATTGCCGAGGAACACTGCGCCGCGCATGTCGGATGGCCCTCCCCTAATGTTGCGTTGCAACTCGCCATCATACCGGCAGCCCGCCGCCGGGTTTCCTTGCATTGCTTATCGTAAGCCAGGCAACTATTATGCGGGCATGTTCCGCGAGGACCTGTCCCGCAATTTCGGCTTCCTGCTGAACGACGTGGCGCGGCTGCTGCGCACCGCCTACGACCGGCGCGTGCGCAAGCTCGGCCTGACGCGGGCGCAGTGGTGGGTCCTCACGCACCTGTTCCGCAGCAACGGCGTCAGCCAGACCGAGCTCGCCGAGATCCTGGAGATCGAGAAGCCCACGCTCGGGCGCCTGCTCGACCGGCTGGAAGCGAAGCGCTGGGTGCGCCGCGAGCACGACGCAAAGGACCGGCGCGTCTGGCGTGTGCACCTCACCGACGAGGTCGAGCCCGCGCTGCGCACCATGCGCACGGTCGCCGCCGACCTGCGGCGCGACGCGCTTTCCGGGCTGAGCGCCGACGAACGCGAGCGCTTCGTCGACACGCTGCTCAGGATCAAGTCCAACCTGCAGCGGGATCGATGAGCGCGGCGGCTCGCATGCGCAAGCTGGTTCGCGCCGTGCTGCTGCTCGGCGTGCCGCTCGCCGCACTCGCCGCGGGCCTGTACTACTACGCCGAGGGCGGCGGCCGCGCGGAAACCGACAACGCCTACGTCAAGGCGCACCTCATCGCCGTGAGCGCGGAGGTCGCCGGCCGCGTCGTCGAAGTGGCGGTCGCCGACAACCAGGCAACGCAGGCCGGGCAACTCCTGTTCCGCATCGACCCGGCGCCGTTCCAGGTCGCGGTGGCGCGCGCCGACGCGCAGCTCGCGAACGTGCGCACGGAGGTCGAAACGCTGCGCGCCGAGCACCGCGTGGCGCTCGCCGAGGCCGCGGAGGCCGAAGCGCGCATCCGCTTTCTCAGCGTGCAGCTCGAGCGCCAGCGCCGCCTGCGCGAGCGCGGCATGGTGCGCGAGGAGGCCTACGACGAGGCGCGCTACAACCTGGACGCGGCGCGGGCGCGTCTCGCCTCGGTGCGCGAGCACGTCGCGCGCGTGCTGGCGGGCCTCGGCGGCGACCCGAAGCTGCACACCGCGCGCCATCCGCGCGTACTCGAGGCGCAAGCCGAGCGCGATGCGACCGCGCTGGAGCTCGCGCGCACGCGCGTGCACGCTCCCGCAGCGGGCACGGTGAGCAACCTGCGCCTGCAGCGCGGCGAGCACGTCGCGCGCGGCACCCCGGTGTTCAGCCTCGTTCAGTCGGGCCCGCGCTGGGTCGAGGCCAATTTCAAGGAAACGCAGCTCACCGACATGCGCGTCGGGCAGCCGGCACGCGTCGTCGCCGACGCCTATCCGGGCGTCACGTGGCAGGCGCGCGTCAGCGCCATCGCCCCGGCGACCGGCGCCGAGTTCGCCCTGCTGCCGCCGCAGAACGCCACCGGCAACTGGGTCAAGGTGGTGCAGCGCGTTCCCGTGCATCTCGCGATCGAGCAGCCCGACCAGGCTCCCGAATTGCGCGCCGGCATGACGGTGAGCGTCAGCGTCGAGACGGGCGAGAAGCGCGGGATGCCGGACCTGCTCGGCTTCCTGCGCTGAGCGCCGCGCGGGCCGCGTGAGCGCGCAGCCGATTCCGCTGTCCGAGGCCACCGGCCCGGCCGCGGCGCTCGAGCGGGCGCTGATCCTCGCCACCTGCACCATGGTGACCTTCCTCTACGCGATGACGGTCACCATCGCCAACGTGTCGCTGCCGCAGATGCAGGGCGCGCTGTCCGCGACGCCGGACCAGATCACCTGGGTGGTGACCTCGAACCTCGTCGCCACGGCGATCATGACGCCGCTCGCCGGCTGGCTGGTCGCGCGCTTCGGCCGGCGCAAGTTGTGCAACTTCGCCGTGATCGGATTCGGCGCGGCATCGCTCGCGTGCGGCCTCGCCGACTCGCTCGGCGAGCTGGTGCTGTTCCGCGCCTTGCAGGGGGCGTTCGGCGCGCCGCTGGTGCCGGTATCGCAGGCCATCGTGCTCGACACCTACGCCAAGCGCCAGCACGGCGCGGTGATCGCGATCTTCGGCATGGGCTCGGTGGTCGGCCCGATCGTCGGGCCGGTGGCCGGGGGCTGGCTCTCCGAGGCCTACAACTGGCGCTACGTTTTCTACATGATCGTGCCATTTGCGCTGCTCGCGCTGCTCGGCACCTTCGCCTTCATCCACGATCGCGCGGGCGCCAGCAAGCCGCGCCTGGACTGGCTCGGATTCCTGATGCTGGCGCTCGCCCTGGCGAGCGCGCAGCTGATGCTCGACCGGGGAGAGCGCGCCGACTGGTTCGATTCCGCCGAGATCGTGGCCTGGGCGGCGATCGCCGGCATCGCGCTGTACGCCTTCATCGTGCACAGCGCGACCGCCGAGCGCCCGTTCCTCGACCCGCGCACGCTGGGCGATCGCAACTTCAGCATCGGCATAGTGCTGATCTTCGTGTTCGGCATGCTCAATTTCACGCCCATGACCCTGCTGCCGCCGATGCTGCAGGGCATCAGCGGCTACCCGGATTCGGTGATCGGCTTCGTGCTGGGCGCGCGCGGCCTCGGCACGCTGATCGCCTTCTTTCTCATGATCTTCGCCAGCCGCCTGGATCCGCGCGCCATGATCCTGCTCGGCTTTGCGCTGCAGGCGCTGGCGGGCTGGCAGCTGGCGAAGCTCGGCATGAACCCCGGGACCGAGAGCGTGTTCTGGCCGATGGCGATCCAGGGCTTCGGCGTCGGCGTGCTGTGGGTCGCGATCACCATGGTGACCTTTGCCACCCTCGCCCCGGAACGCGTCGCCGAGGGCTCCGCCGTCTACCACATGGTGCGCAACATCGGCTCCAGCATCCACATCTCGCTCAGCATCAGCCTGGCGGTGCGCATGTCGCGCGCCAGCTACGCCGAGCTCGCGGAGCGCGTCACGCCCTACAGCGAGTCGCTCGCCCTGCCCTGGGTGCTCGGCGCCTGGAACCTGCAGTCGCCGGCCGGGCAGGCCGCCTTCGCGCGCGAGATGGCGCGCCAGGCGCAGATGATCGGCTACCTCGACGCGTTCGTGTTCTTCATCGCGACTTCGCTCGTCGTGCTGCCGCTGGTGTTCCTGATCCGGCTGAAGCGTCCGCCCAGGCCCTAGTCGGCGCGATAGCGGCGCACGACCTCCGCGTCCGGATCGGCGCCCAGTCCCGGCCCCATCGGCACCGGCAGTGCGCCTTTCTTCGGCGCGAGCGCCGCGCCGTAGAGCGAGGCGTCGGCCCACAGGTAGAAGTACTCGAAGCGCGCTTCCGGCGCCAGAGCTGCGATGAGGTGCAGCGTGGCGAGCGCGCCCGGGCCGAAGTACGGCGAGTGCGGCGCGAGCTTCACGCCCTGCGCGGCAGCGAGCCCGGCCACGCGCCGGAACTCGGTGACGCCGCCCACCTTGGTGACCGAGGGCTGCGCGTACTGCACCGCCTTCGCGTCGAACAACGCCTGGAACTGCGTCGCGAAGCAGCAGTTCTCTCCCGCCGCAATGGGGAGCCCGCAGGCCTCGCCCACCGCGCGCAGCCCCGCCCCATCCTCGGGCGGGAACACCGGCTCCTCGAACCACGCGAGGCCGAGCGGCGCGAGGCGCTTTCCCACCGCAATGGCGTCCCCGACGCTCCATTCGCAGTTGACGTCGAGCAACAGCGGCGCCTCGCGCGGCACGACGGCGCGCGCCGCGGCGATCACGGGCTCCGCCACTTCGTGCAGCTTGATCGCGCGGAAGCCTTCGCCGAGCGCCTGTTCGCAGTAGCGCGCCACGAGCGCATTGTCGGCATAGCGCAGCAAGCTCGCGTAGCACTCGAGTCGCTCGCGCTTCGCCCCGCCCAGCAGCGCGTGCAGCGGCTTGCCGGCCGCCTTGCCGGCGATGTCCCAGAGCGCGATGTCGAGGCCCGAGAGCGCGAACGCGGTGATGCCGAAGCGCCCGAAGATGTGCAGGCGCTTCTGGATCATGGCGTGCAGGCCCGCGATGTCCGCGGCGTCGTGGCCCAGCGCGATCGGCGCGATCATGTCGTTCACCGCGGCGGCCACCGCGCGCCGGCACGAGTACGAGAACGCTTCGCCCCAGCCGGTGATGCCGGCGTCGGTCTCCACGCGCACCAGGCAGAAATCGAGCGCGCGCCAGCCGCCCGAGCCGAGCGCCCAGGAGTCCGCGCCGTAGCGGCTCGGAATGGAGAGCGGCACCGCCTCGACGCGCGTGATCTTCAAGCGGATCCCAGCGTGCGCGCAAGCGCGAAGGCGTGCTGCAGGGCATCGGGCGTGGCGACGCCCTTGCCGGCGATATCGTAGGCGGTGCCCTGCGCGGGCGTGGTCACGGGCATGGGAAGCCCGCCGAGCAGCGTCACCCCGCGCGAGAAGCCGAGCAGCTTGATCGCGATCTGCCCCTGGTCGTGGTACATCGTGACCACCGAGTCGAAGGCGCCGTCGCGCGCGCGCAGGTACACGGTGTCGGCGGGAAACGGCCCGCTCGCCTCGATGCCGCGCGCGCGCGCCGCGGCCACCGCG
>DASTTC010000194.1:0-3422 GCA_035760345.1 Burkholderiales bacterium
GCGGCTCCGGTGAGCAGGACAGTGCGGCCGTGGAGGTCAACGCGCATAGGCAAATGGCGGAGAGAGAGGGATTCGAACCCCCGGTACGCTTACGCGCACAACAGATTTCGAGTCTGCCGCAATCGACCACTCTGCCATCTCTCCGCGGCAGGCGGGATTTTATCAGGGCCGGGCAAGCTTCTCGACCCCGGGCAGGTAGGGACGCAGCGCGGACGGAATCGTCACCGTGGCGTCGGCATTCTGGAAATTCTCCAGGATCGCGACCAGCGTTCGCCCGAGCGCGAGGCCCGAGCCGTTCAGCGTATGCACCGGCTCGGTCTTGCCTTGCGCGTTCCTGAAGCGCGCCTGCATGCGCCGCGCCTGGAACGCTTCGAAGTTCGAGCAAGAACTGATCTCGCGATAAGCTTTCTGACCGGGCAGCCAGACCTCGAGGTCGTAGGTCTTGGCCGAGGAAAATCCGGTGTCGCCGGTGCACAGCGTCATCACCCGGTAGGGCAGCTCGAGCTTTTTCAGGATCGCCTCGGCGTGGCCGGTGAGCTCCTCGTGCACGGCATAAGACGCCGACGGGTGCACGACCTGCAGGATCTCCACCTTGTCGAACTGGTGGTTGCGGATCATGCCGCGCGTGTCCTTGCCCGCGGCGCCCGCCTCCGATCGAAAGCACGGCGAGTGGCAGACGAATTTCAACGGCAACTCATCCAGCGGCACGATCTCCTCGCGCACGAAGTTCGTCACCGGCACTTCGGCCGTCGGGATCAGGTACAGGTCGCGATCCTGGATCTTGAACAGGTCGCCGCTGAACTTCGCGAGGCTGGTGACGCCGTCGGCGCAGGCCCCGCTCACCAGGTAGGGCACGTACACCTCGGTATAGCCGTGCTCCCGCGTGTGCACGTCGAGCATGAACTGCGCGAGCGCGCGGTGCAGGCGCGCAAGGCCCCCCTTCATCACCGCGAAGCGAGCGCCGGCAAGTTTCGCGCCGGTCTCGAAATCCAGCCCCAGCGGCGTGCCGACGTCGACGTGGTCCTTCACCGGGAAGTCAAACTTGCGCGCGGTTCCCCAGCGGCGCACCTCGACGTTCTGCTCGGGCGAGGTTCCGACCGGGACGCTGTCGTGAGGAAGGTTGGGTATCAGGGAGACGAAGTTGTAGAGCGCTTTCTGTGTCTCAGCGTTCTCGGCCTCCAATGCCTTAAGCCTCTCCCCAAGGCCTGCGGCTTCAGCCATCAGCTTGGTAGCCTGCGCCTCATCCTTCGTAGACTTGGCTTGACCAACCTGCTTCGACAGGCTGTTTCGTTGCGCCTGCAGCTTCTCCGTCGTGGTCTGGATTTCCTTGCGGCGCGATTCAAGCCGCTGGAACGCGGCCGTATCCAGCTCGTAGCCGCGGGTCTTCAGGCGGCTGACCACAGCGTCGAGCGAGCTTCTGAGCAGTTGGATGTCGATCATGTGTGCTTCGCGCGTGCCGCGGCGTTCAGGCGCCGCAACTCCTCGAGCTTCTCCCGGATCCGCTCCTCCAGACCGCGCGCCGCGGGCTTATACCACTCGACCGCGGGCATGCCCTCGGGAAAATAGTTCTCGCCCGCGGCAAAGGCGTCCTTCTCGTCGTGGGCGTACCGGTAGTCCTTGCCGTAGCCCAGGTTTTTCATCAGCTTGGTGGGCGCGTTGCGGATGTGCAGCGGCACCGGCCGCGTGCCGTCCTCCTGAACGAAAGCGCGCGCGGCATTATAGGCGTTGTACACCGCGTTCGACTTCGCCGCGCAAGCGAGATACAGCACCGCTTCGGCCAGCGCGAGTTCTCCCTCGGGGGAGCCCAGGCGCTCGTAGGTTTGCGTCGCGTCGAGCGCGATCTGCAGCGCCCGCGGGTCGGCGAGGCCCACGTCCTCCACCGCCATGCGCACGATGCGCCGCGCGAGATACAGCGGGTCCGCGCCGCCGTCGAGCATGCGCACCAGCCAGTAGAGCGACGCATCCGGATCGGAGCCGCGTACCGATTTATGCAGCGCCGAGATCTGGTCGTAGAACTGCTCGCCGCCCTTGTCGAAGCGGCGCAGGTTCTTCGCCAGCGTGGACTCGAGGAACGCGGCATCGACGACACCCGTGGGACGCGCATTGCGCAGGATCTCCACGGCGTTCAGGAGCCGCCGCGCGTCGCCGTCGGCAAAGCCGACGAGCCGCTCGCGCGCCTCGGCGTCCGCCTCGATCCCGGCCTTGTCGATCAGCGCGCCCAGGTTCTCGGCCGACAGGCTCTCCAGCACGTAGACGGTGGCTCGCGACAGCAGCGCGGAGTTCACTTCGAAGGACGGGTTCTCGGTGGTGGCGCCGATGAAGGTAAACAGGCCCTTCTCCACGTAGGGCAGGAACGCGTCCTGCTGCGCCTTGTTGAAGCGGTGCACTTCGTCCACGAACAGGATCGTGCGCCGCCCGCCCGCGGCCAAGGCGTGCTCGGCCTGGATCACCGCGTCGCGGATGTCCTTCACGCCCGAGAGCACTGCGGACAGCGCGATGAACTCGGCGTCGAAGGCCTGCGCCATGAGGCGCGCCAGCGTGGTTTTGCCGGTGCCGGGCGGGCCCCACAGGATCATCGAATGCGGCTTGCCGGACTCGAAGGCAAGGCGCAGCGGCTTGCCCGGCCCGATCAGGTGCGGCTGGCCCAGGACCTCGTCTATCGAACGCGGGCGCAGTCGCTCGGCCAGCGGCGCCAACGGCGGCGCCGCGGCAAACAGATCACTCGCCGAGGACATCCGCGCCCTTCGGGGGCAGGAAGCGGAACGCAGACGCGTCCAGCGGCGGATTGCGCATGATGGCGGAGAAGGTGAGCACCGTGGTCTGGCCGAAATGGTCGGCAAGCTCCATCGCCTCCACGCCGTTCGCGCCCAGGCCCAGACGGATGCGCTCGAAGCCCGCCTCCTTCTCGCGCGGCGTCGCCACCAGCCACTCCAGCCCGCCGGCGCGGCCGCCGTCGGCGAACTCGAAGGCGCGCTCGACCTCCGACGATCCGGCCAGCAGCGCCGCGGGCGTCGAGCCGAGCGCCTGCGCCAACCTGCGCACCGTCACCTGGTTCAGGTCCGCATCGTGGATCCAGACGCGCTCGCCGTCGCCGACGATCACCTGGTCGTAGGGCTTGGAGGTGCGCCAGCGGAAGCGCCCCGGGCGCAGGAACGAGAACGTCCCTTGCGACACCTGCGTGAGACGCCGCTCCCGATCGTAGACTTTCTGTTCGAACTCGGCGCGCGCGCTTTGCGTACCGCGCACGAATTCACGGAAGCGCTCCATCGGGTCCGCCTGCGCGAGCCCGGGCGCGAGCAGCAGCGCCAGCACGACGAGCATGCAGCGGCGCATCCCTACTCCGCCTTCGCGGGCACCAGCACCTCGCGATTGCCGTTGGACTGCATCGCCGACACCATCCCCGCGCGCTCCATGTCCTCGAT
>DASTTC010000195.1:0-2345 GCA_035760345.1 Burkholderiales bacterium
GTACGCGGCGATCAGCGCAGCCGGCGCACCCCAGCGCTGGCCGGCGCGGCTCCAGACGAGCGCAGCCGGCGCGCCGGCCAGTCCCACCACGATCCACAGCACCTCGGCCGCGCCGCCGATCGCCGGCATCTGCTTGGCAAAGGCCACGAGGAACGTTCCCGTCACCACGTAGCCGAGCCCTTCGAGAAAGTAGCTGGCGGCCAGCAGGCCGACTGGAAACCGCTCCGCCGGCGGGGAGGCCGGGCTGGAAGAGCCCCGGGCGCGCACGCGAGTCAAAGGCAGTGTCAGCAGCGCGAGGCCCGCCGCCACCCCGGCGAGCGCGAGCCACAAGGCACGCCAGTCCAGCGTGCCGACCCCCAGCGCCACGACGCTGCCGGAGAGCGCGATGCCGATGCCCACGCCCGCGAAATTCACTCCCATGAGGTGCGGCCGCCCGACGCGCGCCAGCGCTTCCAGCACGATCGTCGAAGAGATCACCAGTACGCCGGCGCTCGCCACGCCGGAAGCCAAGCGCAGCGCGCACCACCAGGCGACGCTCGTCGTCCAGCCCATCGCCGCGGTGGTGAGCACGCTGGCGGCCACGCTGACGAGAAACAGGCCGTAGCGCGACTCGCGTCCCGCGACGAACGACGCGGCGAGCGCGCCCAGGAGGTAGCCCAGATAGTTCCACCCCGCGATCCAGCCCGCGGTCGCCGCACCGAAGCCCTCGGCGGCCTGCATCGCGGGCAGCATGGGCGTATAGGCGAAGCGCCCGATGCCCATGGCGAGCGCCAGGGCCGCTGCGCCGGAAAGGAGGATGCGCCACGTCACGTCGCGCGCAGGGTACTGCAAGATGAAATAATGCGCCCCTCATGAACGAACTCCAGCGCGAAGTCGCGCGCCGCCGCACCTTCGCCATCATCTCGCACCCCGACGCGGGCAAGACCACGCTCACCGAACGGCTGCTGCTGCTAACCGGCGCCATCCATATCGCCGGCAGCGTCAAAGCGCGCAAGACCAAGCGCCATGCCGCCTCCGACTGGATGGCGATCGAGAAGGAGCGCGGCATTTCGGTCGCATCCTCGGTCATGCAGATGGAGTACCGCGACTGCGTGGTGAACCTGCTCGACACGCCCGGCCACCAGGATTTTTCCGAGGACACTTACCGCGTGCTCACCGCAGTGGACGCGGCGCTGATGGTGATCGATGCCGCCAAGGGGATCGAGCCGCGCACGCTGAAGCTCCTCGAAGTGTGCCGCACGCGCAATACCCCGATCATCACGTTCGTCAACAAGATGGACCGCGACAGCCGGCCGCCGCTAGATCTGCTGCATGAGATCGAGTCGACGCTTGGCATGGCCGCGGCGCCCCTTACCTGGCCCGTCGGCTCGGGTCGCGAGTTCCGTGGCGTGGTGGATCTGCGAGCCTCGAATGCGCCGATGCCCACCGACATCGCCGTGCAGGCCGAGGTCGATCTGGTGCGCAGCGCCGGCACGACGTTCGAGCGCGAGGCCTTCCTCGCCGGGCACCAGACCCCCGTCTTTTTCGGTTCCGCCCTGGGCGGTACCGGGGTGCGCGAAGTGCTCGACGCGGTCATCGACTACGCGCCGCCGCCTTCCGCCCGCGACGCCGCACAGCGGCGCGTCGAGCCCGACGAGCCGGCGTTTTCCGGCCTCGTTTTCAAGATCCAGGCCAACATGGACCCAGCGCACCGCGACCGCGTCGCTTTCGTGCGCGTGTGCTCGGGCCGCTTCGAGCGCGGCATGCCGCTGGTGAACTGCCGCACGGGGCGCGAGCAGCGCAGCAGCAATGCGGTCACATTCCTGTCGCAACGCCGGGACACCGTGGACGAGGCCTTCGCCGGGGACATCCTCGGCATCCCCAACCACGGCACCATCGCCCTGGGGGACACGCTTACCGAGGGCGAGGACCTGCGCTACGGCGGCCTGCCGTTCTTCGCGCCGGAGCTGTTCCGGCGCGCCGAGCTGGCGACGCCGTTGAAGACCAAGCAGCTGCGCATGGGCCTGAAGCAGCTCGGCGAGGAAGGCGCGATCCAGGTCTACTACCCGATGTCGGGCGAGGCCCCCGTGCTGGGCGCGGTCGGCGCGCTGCAGTTCGAGGTCGCGGCGTATCGTCTCGCGCACGAGTACGGCGCGGAAATCCGGTTGATCTCGGCGCCTTTCACCGTGGCGCGCTGGATTTCGTCCGAAGACCGCGGCGAGCTCGAGCGCTTCGTCGCGGCCTACCCGGCGCGGCTCGCGCGGGACGCCTCCGGCGCGCTGGCCTACCTGTGCGCCCACCGCGGCGAGCTGCAGGCGACCGAGGACCACTGGCCGCGCATCGAGTTCCGCGCGCTGCGCGAGATC
>DASTTC010000196.1:0-3679 GCA_035760345.1 Burkholderiales bacterium
TGCCGGACAGCCATGGCTTCCATACGCTCGAGCGCATGCGCGCCGCGGCGGTCGGCCCGGTGATCGTGATCTCGGGCAACGGCCATCCGTCGCTCGTCGACGAAGTGCTCAAGCGCCGCGCCTACGACGTGATCCCCAAGCACGAGCTCGACGCGGCGACGCTGCGGCGCGTGCTGCGCCTCGCCACGCTGCACCACGGCGCCGGCCAGGCATTGCGCACCACGGAGGGACGCTACCGCGCGTTGATCGAGAGCACTTCCGAGGCGCTGGTGCTGCTCGATGCCGCGGGTCGCGTCGAGTACTGCAGCGCCGCGATGCGCCCGCTCCTGGGCCATGACGCGGCCGAGGCGATCGGGCAGTTCGGCGTGAGTTTCGTGCAGCCCGAGGATCGCGACGCGGTGCAAGCCGCGTTTCGCGAATTGCGCGCGACACCGGGCGCGACCTCGACGTTGCGAGTGCATTTCCGGCACAAGGACGGCTCGGTGCGCGCACTGCAGAGCACCCTGGTCAACCGGCTGGATGACAAGGACGTGGCGGCGGTCGTTTGCAGCTACCGCGACCTCTCGCGCGAGGAGGAATACCGGGCGCGCTTCGACGCCACTTTCGAGAACGCGCCCGTGGGCCTGGCGCACGTGGACCTGAAGGGGCACATCCGGCTCGCCAACCGGCGCCTGTGCGAGATGCTGGCGTACTCCCGGGAAGAGCTCCTGGGGCTCTCGGTGCGCGCACTCTCGCACCCGGAGGACCTCGAGGTCACCCGCGCTCAACGCGAGCAGCTGCGCGCCGGCGCCATCCCGCAATTCACGACGCGCAAGCGCTATCTGAGCAAGGGTGGCGCGGTCGTGTGGGTGCAGCTCACCGTGTCGCTCGCGCGCGACGCCGCGGGCGCGCCGCTGTACGACGTCGCAGCGTTCGAGGATATCTCCGACGCCATGCGCGCCGAGCTCGCCGAGCAGCGCCTGCGGCGGATGTTCGCGGCGCTCAGCGCGACCAACGAGGCGATCACCAAGATCGAGGATGCGCAGACCCTGTATCGGCACGTCTGCGAGCTGCTGGTCAAGCATGGCGGCTTGAAGCTCGCTGCGGTGCGCCTGGTCGATCCGAGAACGCTCTGGGTCGAGACGGTGGCGCATGCCGGGGAGCCCGCGGGCTATCTGGATGCGGCGCGTATCTCCGTGAGTCCCGAAGTGCCGAGCTCACACGGTCCCACCGGCCAGGCGGTGCTCGAGGGGCGCACGGTGGTGAGCAACGACTATCTGGCCGAGTCCTCACTCGCAGCGTGGCACGACGCAGCACGCGCGGCGGGCATCGCCGCCATGATGGGCGTTCCGCTGCAGCGTGCGGGCAAGCCGGTAGGCCTGCTTTCCCTCTATGCCGCGGAAACCGGGTGGTTCGACCCGGAACTGATCGGACTGGCCGAGCGCATGGCGCACAACCTGTCCTTCGCGCTCGACAACATGGACCGCGAGGCGGCGCGCCGCGCGAGCGAAGAGCGCTTCCGCAGCCTGACGGATCTGTCCTCGGACTGGTACTGGGAGCAGGACGCCGAGCTGCGTTTCACCCGGCTCTCCGGCGGGCAGATCGACGAGAAATGGGGCGGTGACCAGAACGCCGCGCTCGGCGAGCGGCGCTGGGAGATCCCGGGCCTGGTGCCGCTCAGCTGCACGTGGGAGGAGCATCGCGCAACCCTCGAGGCGCGCCGGCCGTTCCGCAACTTTGAGTACATGCGCATCACCGAGCAGGGCGCCCGGCACTACGTTTCGTCGAGCGGCGAGCCGGTGTTTGACGCGGGCGGTGCGTTCGCCGGCTATCGCGGCACGGCGACCGATGTCACCGAACGTATGGCGGCCGAGCGGCGCATGCGCCTCGAGCACCAGGTCTCCCAGGAGCTGGCCGAGGCGTCCGACGCGATCGCGGGCATGACGGCGGCGATGCGGGCGATCTGCGAGTCCGAGGGCTGGGACCGCGGGAGCTATTTCGAGGTGGATGAGGACGCGCAAGTGCTGCGCTTCAGCGCGGGCTGGAGCAGTGCGGACTCGCAATCCTATATCGAGGACTTGCGCTCGATCGTCCTCGAGAAGGGCGAAGGCCCGCGCGGCATTGCGTGGCGGGACGGCCAGCCCCTATGGGTGGCGGACATGCACACCGACCCCCGAATGTCGCCGCAGGCTCTCGCCGTCATGGGGGAGATGCGCTCGGCGTGCGTGTTCCCGGTCACGCGGCAAGGCAAGGCGATCGGCGTGCTGTCCATCTCGGCGCGCAAGGCGCTCGAGCCCGACGAGCACTTGCTGCGGACGCTGCGTACCCTGGGTAGCCAGATCGGGCAATTCCTGCAGCGCAAGCGCGGCGAGGAGGCGCAGCGGCGCTTTCGCGCCGGGATGGACGCTTCGGCCGACATGATCCTGCTGATCGATCCCCGCAAGATGCGCTACGTCGACGTGAACGAGGCGGTCTGCCGCACGCTGGGCTATACCCGCGAGGAAATGCTGTCGATGGGGCCGCACGACATCCTGCCGATGGCGCGCGAGGAGTTGCAGCGCATGTACCTGAAGTTCATCGCGGAGCCAAGCGAGGTCCACGGCATGGCGGGTGTGTACCGCGGCAAGGACGGCACCCGTGTGCCGTTCGAGTCCACGCGCCAGTTGCTGCAGACCGACCACGGGGCGCTCATCGTTGCCATCTCGCGCGACGTGCGCCAGCGCCTGGAGGCCGAACGGGCACTGCGCGACAGCGAAGAGCGCTTTCGCAGCCTGACGGAGCTTTCCTCCGACTGGTACTGGGAGCAGGACGCGGAGCTGCGCTTCGTGGCGACCGGCGGCCACGACAAGAAACGCGGCGGCATCACGGCTGAGCAGCATTCCGGGCTGCGCCGATGGGAACTGCCTGGCACCGAGCCGCTCGAAGGCGGCTGGGATGCGCACCGGGCGCTGGTCGAGGCCCGCCGGCCGTTTCGCGATTTCATGATCAAGCGCACCGGGAACGAAGGCGACGTCCACTACGTCAGCGTTTCGGGAGAGCCGATGTTCGGCGCAGACGGACTGTTCCTCGGTTACCGCGGGGTGGCGAAGGACGTTACGCGAAGCTTCGAGGCCGTGGTGGCGCTGCGCCGGAGCGAGGAGCACCTGCGCGCGAGCCACGAGCGCTTCGAGATCGTGTCGCGCGCCACCAACGACGTGGTCTGGGACCGGAACCTCGTTACCGACGAGGTCTGGTGGAACGAGAACTTCAGGACGATGTTCGGCTACGTGGCGGACGACGTCGGCAAGCTTAGCGACTCCTGGACATCGCGCATTCATCCGGAAGACCTGGGCCGCATCAAGGCCGAGGTGGACGGCGCCATCGCGACCGGGGCCAAGGCGTGGGCCGGCGAGTATCGCTTTCGCTGCGAGGACGGCACGTACCTCGATGTCTACGACCGCGGGCTGCTGATCTACGACGCGAATGGCCGCGCGGTGCGCATGATCGGCGCCATGATGAATGTCAGCGAGCGCAAACATGCGGAGAGCCGCATGCGCAGGCACGCCGAGCACCAGGCGGGGATCGCCGGCTTCGGCCAGTTCGCCCTTGACCGGCGCAGCACCGAGGAGCTTTACGCGGCCGCGGTGCGCGCGCTGCGCTGCGAAGGCGTGGACGCGGTCTGCCTGATGGAAATGTTCACCGACACGGGGGAGTTCCTGGT
>DASTTC010000197.1:0-2190 GCA_035760345.1 Burkholderiales bacterium
AGATGCAGGGATTCCACTTCGCGCGCCCGCTACCGCCCGAGGAACTCGAGGCGCTGCTGCGGCAGAGCGCCGCGTAGGGTGGGCCAACGGCCCACCCTACTATTTTTTCTTCTTCAGCACGAACCCGTAGCGGCACTCCGCCACGCCGGCCTTGTTCTTCCTGTAGTCCACGATCAGCGATTCCTTCACGCCGAACACCGCGTCCGAATCCAGGTACTTGTCGCCCTTCACGAACAGGTGCGTCACCAGCTTTTCGTAGCCCGCCGCCTCGATCGTGAAGTGCAGGTGCCCGGGACGCATCGGATGGCGGCCGCAGGCGACGAGCATCTGCCCGACCGGCCCGTCGTGCGGCACGGGGTAGCTCACGGGCGTGATGCATTTGAAGTGGAAGCGCCCTTGCGCGTCCGAGCGGAACTGCGCGCGCAGGTTGGTGCCCTCGGGCTTCTGCACGTCGTACAGGCCGTCGGCGCCGCCTTCCCACACATCGATGGTCGCGCCCGCGACGGGCTTGCCCTTGAGGTCCTTCACCGTGCCGCTCACGGCGCAGGGCTCGCCCGGCGTCCCGGCCTTCGCGATGCTCGCGCCGAGCGGCAGCTCGGGCGCGCCCTCGACGAAAAACGGCCCGAGCACCGTGGACTCGGTTGCCCGCATTTTCCCTGCGGTCGCCTTACCGTAGTTGATGAAGTCCACCAGCATGGAGACGCCGAGCGTGTCCGACATCAGGATGAACTCCTGGCGCTTGTCGTCGCACAGGTGCCCGGTCTTGGTGAGGAACTGGATACCCTGGAACCATTCCTGCTGCGTCGGGCGCACCTCGCGCACGAAGGCGTGCAGGTGCTTGACCAGGCTTTGCATCACCTGGCGCGTGCGCTTGTCGGGCGCCTTGCCCACGCGCTTCAGGACTTCGGCGGTGAGGGTCTTCTCGCTGAAATGTCGGATGGCCATGGCCGATCGCTCCTCCTGCGAGGAATGCTAACATCGGCCGCAGAGGAGGATACACAACATGAAAAGTCTCGCCTGCGCGCTCGCTGCCGCGCTTGTTTCCTGCAGCGCCCATGCCCAGCAAGGCACCATTCGCATCCTGGTCGGCTTTCCCGCCGGCGCGAGCCTCGATGCCATGACGCGCATGGTGGCCGAGAAGATGCAGATTTCCCTTGGCCAGAGCGTGATCGTCGAGAACCGCACCGGCGCCGCCGGGCAGATCGCGATGGCCGCGCTGAAGAGTTCGCCCGCCGACGGCTCGGTGCTGGTGATGACGCCGCTGGTGACGGTGGTCACCGCGCCGCACATCCAGAAGCTGCCCTACGACCCGTTCAAGGACTTCATGCCGGTGGCGCACGCGGCGAATTTCCTGTTCTCCTTCGCCATGGGACCGGCGACGCCGGCCAAGGACCTGAAGACCTACGTCGGGCTGGCGAAGAAGGATCCGAAGTACGCCAACTACGCCTCGGCCGCCACCGGCAGCCTGCCGCATTTCTTTTCGCTGCTGTTCGCGCAGAAGGCGGGCCTGAAGCTGAACCACATCGGCTATCGCGGCACGGCCAACGCCATGACCGACCTGCTCGGCGGCCAGATCGCCGCTTTCATGGGCACGGTCGCCGACGTCGCTCCGCAGCACAATGCGGGCAAGATCGTCGCGGTGGCCACCTCGGGCGCGACGCGCTCCAAGCACCTGCCGGACGTGCCGACGTTCAAGGAGCTGGGCTACAACATCGAGGGCGGCGGCTGGTACGCCGCCTACGCGCCCAAGGGCACGCCGCCCGCGGTCGTGGCACGCCTGTCGCAGGCGATCATCGCCGCTCTCAACGAGCCCGACGTGCGCCAGCGGCTGGACAACTACGGCATGGAGGCCACCGGCTACGGCCCGACGGGGCTCGCCGCCATCCACAAGCGCGACTACAACCAGTGGGGCCCGGTGATCAAGGCCTCGGGGTTCAAGCCCGGCAGTTGAATCTCCTTTTTGCGTCGACCATCGAGCCGGCCGAGCGCTGGCTGCCGCTGCTCGAGCGCGCGCTGCCGCGGGATCGCCTGTTCACCGAGCCGCGCGCGGACATCGACATCGCGCTGGTGGGCAAGCCGCCCGCAGGCACCTTCGCGCGGCTGCCGAACCTGAAGCTCGTGCAGTCGCTGTGGATGGGCGTGGAGAAACTGCTCGCCGATCCGGAACTGCCGGCGCAGGTGCCGCTCGCG
>DASTTC010000198.1:0-3058 GCA_035760345.1 Burkholderiales bacterium
CGAAGCTCGCGCTCATCGCCGAGAAGTCGGTGCGCTGCGCCGGGTCGGCGCTCGCCTGCTGCGCGGACTTCGAGCCGAACGCCGCGCGCGTCTTGCGCAGCACCTCGGTGAGGTTGATGCCCTTGAGCGCGCCGTCCTTCAACTCGATGCGCGCGGTGCCGGCAAGCGCCTCCTTCAGTGCGTTCATCGTCGGCCCGGCCGCCGTGAGGTCGAGCGCCACATTGCCGCGGCCCTCCAGCGCATCGCGATCCATCAGGTCCTTCAGCAGCGGACCGATGGCGACGCCTTGCATTGTCTCCTTCAGTGCGATCCGGTTGCCCGCCGCGGCGAGCGTCAAGGCCCCTTGCAACGTGCCCTCGTAGAGCTTCGCCGAATGCGGCGCCACCTCGGCCCGCCCGCCCGCGGCGCGCACTTGCGCCTTCAGTTCCGCGAGCTTCAGGCCCATCAGCTGCAGCTGCCCGATGGCGAGCTTGCCGTCCGCGTTGACGCCCTCCAGCACGCTCAGGTCGACGGGCACGTCGACCTTCACCTTCGGCCCGGAAGCAGGCGTGGGCTTCGCCTCCGGCTGCGCGACGAGGTAGCGGTCCACGTCGATCGTGTCCACCTCGGCATCGAAGCGATAGTGCGGCGCCGCGAACCCGGTCATGCCGAGCTTCGCCTTGATGGTGGTGTCGTCGAACTTCGCCACCAGGTCCGACTCCACCAGCTCCTTCGCCAGCTGCGCGCGCACATCTCCGGTGACCGCCAGCGTGATGCGGCTGAGTTCCGCCGCCGACCCGGTCACCTTCAGATCCATGCCGGCGAGCGCAAACTCCTCGCGCGCCAAGCCGAGGCGATAAGTTCCGGCAAGTCCCACCTTCAGGTCGATCATGGGCTTCTTGCCTTTCACCTGCGCCGCCAATGAAAGCTTTCCCGGCACGTCGTCCGCAATGCGCCCCGTCGTTAGCTTCAAGTCCGCGATCTCCAGCCGCTGGCCGGAGCCTTCATCCAGGTACACCAGCGCAGCGTCTTCGAGTCGGAATCCGGCGATGTCGAACTGCACCTTGCCGCCCGTTTTGCCCGAAGGCGCGGGACCCCCGGACGCAGACTTGGCGGCGCCGCCCGCCGCCCCGAGCAGGTCCTCGAAATCGAATTTGCCGCCCTTGGCGCGGATCACGCTCGCCCGCAGGCCCGAGATGCGCACCTCGTCCACCTGCGCCTCGCCGCGCAACAGCGGCAGCGGCGCGACCGCGACATGCGCGGCGTCGAAGGCGGCAAAGTCGTTCGCGCTGGCGCGGCGCGACAGCGTCACCTTGCCCACCTTGGCCCCGATCGAGGGCCAGAAAGCGAGTTCGATGTCGCCGTGGAATTTGAGCGTGCGACCCGTGCGGTCCTTCACCAGGTTCTCGATTTCGCCCTTGTAGGCGTTCGGGTCGAAGGTGGCGGCGATGAGGGCGAGCGCGATGAGCGCGAGCGCCACCAGCGCAGCCACCGCGTACAGCACGTACTTGAGGGCTTTCATGCGGGTTTCCTGCCGGCAATGCCGAAGGGGACATGCCCCGTGGCGACGTGCCGGCCGGCCGATTCCACGTGGCCGCGCTGGTCGTCGAAGTAGAAGTCGGGCTCGAAGGCCTTCAGGAACTCGCCCTTGTCGAGCCCGCCCAGGAACAGCGCCTCATCCACCGCGATCTTCCAGTGCATGAGCGTGCGCACCGCGCGCTCGTGCGCCGGGGCGCTCCTCGCCGTGACCAGCGCGGTGCGCAGGCGCATCGCGGTATTCGCCGTCTGCAGGCGGTGCAGCGCCTCCAGCAGCGGTTTGAACGGCCCCGGCGGCAGCGGCGTATCCACGCGGTCGGTCTCGTGGCGCGTGAAGGCCTCCAACCCGTCCTTCTGGTACACGCGCTCCGCCTCGTCGGAAAACAGCACCGCGTCGCCGTCGAAGGCGATCCGCACCTCCTCGGCGTGGCGGCTCGCGGCCTGCGCCGATTCGGGCACCACGCGGGCCGCGGGAATGTTCGCATCCAGCGCGCTCATCACGTCCTGCTCATTGGCCGAAAGGAACAGATTCGCGCGCAGCGCATCGAGATACCTGTAGGGCTGCCGGCCACGCGTGAATACACCGCGCTCCACACGCAGGCCCTCGCGCTGTGCCGAGCGGAACACGCGCAAGCCGCTCACCGGGTCGTTCTTGGACAGGATCACCACTTCCACGCGCTGCGCGTCGGGGGTGTTGAAGGCGAGGAGCTTCTGTACCAGCGGGAAGGCGACACCACGCTTTGACGGCGTGTCCAGCCGCCCGAGCTGCAGCGTGACGTAGGCGGCTTCGCCGTCGCGCTCGAAGATGCGATTCTCTTCCTCGAAATCGAACAGCGCCCGGGAGGAAATGGCGACTACCAGCTTGCCGTCGAAGGTGATGGGCATGTTTGCTGGAGCGGGTGAAGGGAATCGAACCCTCGTATGCAGCTTGGGAAGCTGCCGTTCTGCCATTGAACTACACCCGCGGGTTGGGCGCGAGTGTATCATTACTCCTTATGATTCAAGTGATTGTAAATGGCTCGAGGCACCGCTTGGAGCAACCGCTCGACGTTGCGGCGCTGATCGGCCGCCTGGCGCTGACAGGCAAGCGCGTGGCGGTGGAAAGGAACGGCGAGATCGTGCCGAAAAGCGCGCACGATTCGACGTTGGTCGCCGACGGCGACCGCCTGGAAATCGTGGTCGCGGTGGGGGGCGGATGAGCGATTCCCTTCTGATCGCCGGCAAGGCCTATGGTTCACGCCTGCTCATCGGCACCGGCAAGTACCAGGACTTCGCGCAGACCCGCGCCGCCGTGGAAGCCTCCGGCGCCGAGATCGTCACGGTCGCCATCCGGCGCACCAACATCGGCCAGAACGCGAACGAGCCGAGCCTGCTCGAAGCGCTGCCGCCCTCGCAGTTCACCTACCTGCCGAACACCGCGGGCTGCTACAGCGCCGAGGACGCGGTGCGCACGCTGCGCCTCGCGCGCGAACTGCTCGACGGCCACGACCTGGTGAAGCTCGAAGTGCTGGGCGACCCGCACACGCTCTATCCGAACATGCCG
>DASTTC010000199.1:0-10133 GCA_035760345.1 Burkholderiales bacterium
TTGCCGTCCTTGCAGCGGAAAGTCGCCGAAGGGACGCGGCCCGGGTGTTCGGTGCCCAGGCGCGGGGGTACTTCGCCCAGCGCGAAATACCGGGCGGCGGCCAGGGTCAGCAGGCTCACCTGCCCGTCGAGCATGGAAAAATCCACGTGCGCGCCGTGCCCGGTCTTCTCGCGCCCCGACAGCGCGGCGAGGATCGCGATCGCCACCCACAGGCCCGAAGTGAGATCGGCGATCGGCAGGCCGGGCTTCACCGGCCCGCCGCCCTTCTCGCCGGTGAGGCTCATCAGGCCGCCCATCGCCTGGAACACGGTGTCGTAGCCTTTCTTGCCTGCGTACGGCCCGCTCTGGCCGAAGCCGGTGCAGGACACGTAGACCAGCTTCGGGTTGAGCGCCGAGAGCGTGGCGAAGTCCAGGCCCTGGCGGCCGAGCGTGCCCACGGGGAAGTTCTCGACCAACACGTCGGCCTGCTGCGCCAGCTCGCGGATGATGCGCCGCCCGCCGTCGCTGCGCAGGTTGACGGTGATGGATTGCTTCGAGCGGTTGCAGGCGAAGTAATAGGCGCTGTCGGTGGCGAGTTGCGGCTCGAAGCCGCGCGTCTCGTCGCCCGCGCCGGGCTGCTCCACCTTGATGACCGTGGCGCCCAGTTCCGCCAGGATCATGCTGGCGAACGGGCACGCCAGCACGCGCGACAGGTCGAGGATCGTCAGGTGCTGGAGCGGCTTCATCTCATCGCGCCTTTACCTGAGGGCGAGGAAGGCGATGCCGGCGAGCACCAGCGAGGCGCCGAGCACGGTGCGGGCATTGAGCTCCTCGCGGTTCTTCATCAGGAACACGCTGACCGGAAAGATGACCAGCGGCGTGGTGTGCACCACCAGCACGGCCAGCGCGATTTCGATCTTGGTCATCGCGATGGAAACGAAGATCGAGCCGAGCGAGGTGAACACACCGCAGCCGGTGTAGAGCAGGATCGCGCGCCGCTCGGCGCCGCGCAGCTGCGCGACGATCTTCGGCCAGTGGCGCGTCACCACGATCTGGCAGGCGAAGGCCGCCACCGAGGCGATCACCGTGCCGAGCGCGGCCTCGTGCCATTCGCGCATGGCGAGCCCGCGCAGCACGTTGCCGAAGCCGAAGCCCGCGACCGTGAGCAGTCCCGCGGCGAGGCCCTTGTTCAGCACCTCGGGCGTCACCGAGTGCAGCGAGCCCGCGCGCGGCTGCGTCAGCCACAGGCCCAGCCACACCACCGCCATCAGCGCGAGTTCGTAGGCGCCGAGGATCTCGCCCGCCAGCAGCCACGCCGCCACCAGCGCGAAGGCCGGCGCGGTGGAGTGGAATACGCTCGCGCGCGACGGCCCGAGGAGCTTCACCGTGTCGAACAGGAAGCGCCGGCCGAGGAAGGTGCCGATCACCCCGCCGATGGCGAACAGGCCCGCGCCTTTCCAGTGCCAGCTCCAGGGCTCGGCGCGCAGGCCCAGTTCCGCCGCGAAGATCGCCGCGGGAAACAGCACGTTCGTGCCGAGCACGATGAAGAACCCCGCCTCCACCGGCAGTCGCGCCACCGCGTACCGGGTGATGATGATGTTGATGGCGAAGGCGATCATCGCCAGCAGCGCGTAGGTGACTCCCATGGCTCAGGGCTTGCGGAACGAGCGCATCCTCTTGTTGGCTTCGCGCCCGCGCTCGAGCGCGTCGGCGAGCGGCAGGTCGGCCGCCGCGTGGAACAACTGCTTGGTGAGCTGCATGGCGGGGCGGCTGACGCCGGCCAGTTTGTGCGCCAGCGCCAACGCTTCGTCCATCAGGCGCGCCTGCGGCACCACGCGATTGACCAGGCCGAGCGCGAGCGCGCGCTGCGCGTCCACCGGTTCGCCGAGCGCCACCAGCTCGAAGGCTGCCTTGCGTCCGGCCTGGCGCACGAGGTTCGCCATCACGATCGCCGCCACGATGCCGTGCTTGGTCTCGGGATAACCGAGCGTCGCGCCTGCGGCCATCACCGCCAGGTCGCCCGCGATGGCGAGCCCCGCGCCGCCGCCCATCGCCGCGCCGTTGATCGCGGTCACCACGGGCTTCGCGAGCTTCGGGAACGCGAGATGCAGCTGCAGGGTGAGCTCGCCGCGCGCGTCCACCCGGTGCTGCTGGTCGGGCGTGAGGTCCTTGAACTCGGCGAGATCGGCGCCCGCGCAGAACCCCTGCCCCGCGCCCGTGAGCACGACGCAGCCGATCGCCTCGTCCGCGTCGGCCGCGCGCAGCGCGTCCAGCAACGCCTGCGTCAACTCCGTATTCAACGCATTGCGCTTCTCGGGGCGATTCAGGGTCAGCACCCGGACGGCGCCGACGTCGTAAATGGGGACAGTCCCCATTTAAAGTGTTGCCAGGCGCTGGCGCGCCAGTTCGAGCTCGGCCACCAGCCGGCGCACGACTTCGGCGGCGGGGAGGATTTCGCTCACCAGGCCGGCCGACTGGCCGGCTTCCACCTTGCCCCATTCCACGTCGCCCTCGAGCGCGGCCTGCTTGAGGCTCGCGGCCTGGAAGATCGCGTCGAGCTCGGCTTGCGAGGCGCCCGCGCGCTCCGCGGCGTTGAACTTCTCGGCGAACTTGTTCCTGAGCTGGCGGATGGGCAATCGCCCGCGCGCGACCAGCGTGGAGCCATCGACGTCCGCGTTGATCACCGCGCGCTTGTAGTTGTCGTGCACGCTCGCTTCCGGCGTGGCGATGAAGCGCGTGCCGAGCTGCACCGCATCCGCCCCCAGCGCGAGCAGCGCCGCGATGCCCGCGCCATCGGCGACGCCGCCGCTCGCCACCACCGGAATGTTCACTTCCCTCACCACTCGGCGCACGAGGACGAGCGTCGTCACCTCCGAAGGCGGCGGATGCCCGCCCGCTTCCATGCCGTCCACCACCAGCGCGTCCACCCCCGCGGCCTCGGCTTTCCTCGCATGCTCGAGCGACGCGACGACGTGCAGCCACTTGGTGCCGATGGCGCGAAAGCGCGCCAGATGCTCGCGCGGCCCGCCTTGCGAAGCCACCATCACCGGGATGCGCGCCTGGTACGCGATGTCGAGCAACTCCGCCGCACGCGGGTTGGTGAGCGGGATGTTGACCCCGTAAGGCTGGTCCGTGCCCGCCTTGATGTCCGCCAGCGCCTGGCGAAAATCTGCGGGGCGCATCGGCCCCGCCGCGATCACGCCCATCGCCCCGGCGTTCGACACCGCGACCACCAGCGGCGCGTTGGACGAGGCCCAGCTCATCGCCGCCTGGAAGATCGGGTAGCGGATGCCGAGCAGCTCGGTGATGCGCGTCTTCATTTGACCCCGCGCTCGCGTTCGATGAACTCGCGCGCGCGCGCCGCGAGCTTGTCGAGCGCGACGTCGAACGCGGCGCGCTCCTTCGCGCCCAGGCATTCGAGGAACGCTTCGTTCCGGTCTGCGGCGGCGCGGATCAATCCGTCGTACAGCGTGCGCCCGGCGCGCGTCAGCGTAAGGCGCACGCCGCGCGCGTCGTCGGCGTCGATCGCGCGCAGCACCAGGCGCCGCGCCGCGAGCCCGGACACCACGCGGCTCATCTGGCTCTTGTCGATGCCGGCGGCGCGCGCGAGGGCGTTGAGCGACTGCGCCTCGCGTGCCGCGCCGAGCAGCGCGAGCGTGCGCCACTCCCAGAGACTCACGCCGAACTCGCGCCGGTACCTGAGCTCCGCGCCGCGCGACAGCAGGTTCGCGACCACGTGCAGCCGGTAGGACAGCAGCCCGCGGATGCCCGCCGGCTCAGTCGTCGAAGAACGGGGTTTCATGCTCGCCGCGCAGCTTGAGATCGAACCGGTAGCGCCCGGGCGCCTCCTCGCGCGCCACCAGCAGCGCGCGGCGCGCCGCGGGCACTGCGGCGAGCACCGGGTCGGCGTCGTTCGCCTCGCCCGGGAAGTACAGGGTGGTCTTCAGGATGCGCATCAGGCCGGAGAACATCAGCATGAAGTTCACGTGCCGGGCGCGCCCCTGCGGCGCCCCGGGGCGGATGGTGCGGAAGCTGTAGCGCCCCTCCGGGTCGGTCGCCGCGCGGCCCCAGCCGAGGAACTTCGGATCGGCTTCGCCATGGCGCGGGTCGGCCGGATGCCGGTAGAGGCCCTTCGCGTCCGCCTGCCAGATCTCGAGCAGCAGGTTGTCGAGCGGCGTGCCGTCCTCCTGGCGCACCCTGCCGGCGATCTCGATCGCCTCGCCGTCGGCCTTGCGATCGTCGAGTTGCGTCAGGTCGTTCGCGCCCGCATCGACGTAGCGCCGCGGGAAGAACGGGCCGATAGTCGCTTCGCCGGAGGGGATCTTCACGGCTGCGAGGGCGTCGCGTTCCTGCCGCGCACCACGATCTCGTGCTCGTAGACGAGCGCGTTGTGCGGCTCGCCCGTCGGTGGCACGAGGCGCGCCACCAGCCGCTCGCGCGCGGCGGCGTCGGGCACCGCGTTGAGGATGCGGTCCTGGCCGTTCAGCGGCTCGCCCGGGAAGTACATCTGCGTCACCAGGCGCGACAGCCACACGCGGCCGAACACCGAGAAATGGATGTGCGGCGGGCGCCACCAGCCGTCGTTGGTCGGCACCGGGTAGGCGCCGGGCTTTACCGTGCGCAGTTCGACCAGGCCAGTGTCGTCGGTCGCGAGGCGCGCGGCGCCGTAGAAATTCGCGTCCACCGGCGCGTGGTCGTCGTCGTTCGGGTGGAGGTAGCGCCCGGCGGCGTTCGCCTGCCAGATCTCCACCACGCTGCCGCCGACAGGCGTGCCGTCCTCGTCCACCACGCGCAGCCGCAGGTGCATCAGCTGGCCGATGGCCTGGCGCTCGCCGTGGCCGGCAATGTCCCCGCCAAGAAGTTGCACGCGCCTGGCCACCTCGAGCGGCCCGGTGAGCTCGGACAGCGTCGGCGGCCGCCGCACCAGCGGCGCCTTCGGATTGCGCCAGGGCGTCTGCGGGTATCCCGGCACGATGCGGGTCGGCTGGGTGCGTTCGTCGCGCGGCGGGATCACGTAACGGGTCATCGTTGACAGCCTAGCGCCGGATAGTTGATGATGTCAACAATGGCGCTGGTCACCCTCTGCGAGTGCTTCGCGCGCGACGGGCTGCAGCACGAGCCGGCGTTCGTGCCGACGCTGGTGAAGCGTCGCCTGATCGAGCGCTTCGCGGCGCTGGGGTTTCCCCGAATCGAGGCCACCTCCTACTCCAACCCGAAAGTGGTGCCGCAATTCGCCGACGCGAGCGAGCTACTGCGCGGCCTGCCCCGCCGCGACCGCACTTACTACAAGGCAACCTGCGCCAACCCGCGGGCGCTCGAGCGCGCGCTCGCCGACCTCGAGGCGGGCTTCGGCGCGAACGAGGTGAGCCTGCTGGTCTCCGCAAGCGAGTCTCACTCGCAGAAGAACCTGAAGCGCACGCGCGCCGGGCAGTGGGAAAACATTGAAGCGATGGTTCGCCTGGCGAAACAGCGCTTTCGCCTCGTCGGCACGGTGTCGGTGGCCTTCGGCTGCCCGTTCGAGGGCAAAATCGACCCGGGCGTGGTCGCCGGGGACGTGGCGCGCTTCGTCGCCCTGGGCGTCGCGCACGTCGCGCTCGGCGACACCACGGGCCTCGCCACGCCGCCCCAGGTGAAGGACATGGTCGGGCGCATGCCGCAGGGCGCTACGCTCATCGCCCACTTCCACGACACGCGCGGGACCGGGCTGGTGAACACCGTTGCCGCGTACGAAGCCGGCATCCGGTACTTCGATGCCTCCTTCGGCGGCGTCGGCGGCCACCCGGCGAAGGTGCAATACGGCGAAGGCCACACCGGCAACGTGTGCACCGAGGACCTGGTGAACCTGTTCGAATCGATGGGCATCGACACCGGCGTCGACCTCGACGGCCTGCTCGACACCGCGCGCCATTGCGAACAGGTGCTGGGACGCGAGCTGCACGGGCGCGTCACGCGCCTCGTGGGTTAAACTCGCTCGCGCCACGATGAAGCTCGGTTACTTCACCATGCCGTTGCACCCGCCGCGCCGCCCGTGGGTGGACACGTTGCGCGAGGACCGCGAGGCGATCCTGCTCGCCGATCGCCTCGGCTACTGCGAAGCGTTCGTCGGCGAGCACGTCACCGACGCCGCGGAGTCGATCACGTCCTGCACGACGTTCCTCGCTTCGCTGGTCCACGACACGAAGCGCATCAAGCTCGGCACCGGCACGCTGAATCTGTCGAACGCGCACCCGGTCACGGTCGCCACCACCGTGGCAATGCTGGACACGCTGCTCGAGGGGCGCTTCATCATGGGCATCAGCCCCGGCGGCCTGCCTTCGGACATGGAAGTGTTCGAGAACCTCGGCAAGGACCGGGGCAGGATGTTCCTCGAATGCATCAATCATGTGCTCGCCATCTGGGCGGGCGAGCCGCCCTACGACTTGAAGGGCGAGTTCTGGAATATCTCCACCGCGAAGACGCAGCTCCTCGACATCGGCCAGGGCATCATGCTCAAGCCCTACCAGAAGCCGCACCCGCCCATCGTGGTGACCGCGGTCGAGCCGTTCTCCAAAGGGGTCACGGCGGCGGCCGCGCGCGGCTGGGATCCGATCTCGGCGAACTTCCTGCTGCCGCAATGGGTGAAGTCGCACTGGGGCCGCTACGAGGAGGGCTGCAGGCAGGTCGGGCGCATTGCCGACCCGGCGAACTGGCGCGTGGCGAAGACGGTATTCGTCGCCGACGACGCGAAGCAGGCGAAGGCGTACGCTCTCGGCGCGCAGAGCCCGTACCGCTTCTACTATTCGCAGCTGCTGCTCAAGCTGCAGATGGCGGGACGCGCCAATCTGTTCAAGCACTCGAAGGACGCACCCGACGACTCGGTGACCCTCGACGGGGTGGTGAACGACCTGGTGATCGCGGGCCCGGTGAACGAGGTGGTCGACAAGTTGCTCGCGTTTCGCGAGCAGGTGGGCGACTTCGGCACGCTGCTGTATTGCGGCATCGACTGGGCGGACCCCGCGCTCGCGAAGCGCTCGCTCGAACTGATGGCCGGGAAAGTGATGCCCGCGGTGAACCGGGCCCTGGGCGCAAAGGAACCCAAGCGTGCGACTGCTCTCTAGCCGCGTGCCCTACTCGGCGATCGTCGACCGGCCGCCGCTGCGGCTGCCGGACAAGGGCCGGCTCGTGGTGTGGACCATCGTCAATGTCGAGGAGTGGTCGATCGAGCGCGCGATGCCGCGCACCGTGCTGTCGCCGCCCCTCGGCCAACCGCTGCTTCCCGACCTGCCCAACTGGGCCTGGCACGAGTACGGCATGCGCGTGGGCTTCTGGCGGCTGCTCGAGGTGCTAGAGCGCTGCAAGGTCGTGCCCACGCTCGCCATCAACGGCTCGGTGTGCAAGACGTATCCGCGCATCGCGCAGGCCGCGCGCGAGGCGCACTGGGAGTTCATGGGCCACGGCTACGTGCAGCGGCCGATGCACCACCTGGAGAACCAGAAGCAGGCCATCGACCAGACCATCGCCGCGATCCGCGAGTGCACCGGCAAGCCGCCGCGCGGCTGGGAAAGCCCGGGGCTCACCGAGACCCCGGAAACGATCGACCTGCTGGCCGAGGCCGGCATCGAGTACGTCGCCAACTGGCCGCTCGACGACCAGCCCTGCCGCATCGAGACCGCGCAGGGCCACGTGGTCGGGCTGCCCTACACGCTGGAGATGAACGACATCGCGATGATGGTGGTGCAGCACCACCCCTCCGAGGAATGGCTGCGCCGCGGCATCGAGCAGTTCGAGCGCCTGTACGCCGAGAGCGAGCGCATCACCCGCGTCATGGCGCTCAGCGTGCACCCCTACGTCAGCGGCGTCGCGCACCGCATCGGCGCCATCGAGAAGCTCTACGCCCACATCGCCTCGCGCCCGGGCGTGCTGCACTGGACAGGAGAGAGGATCCTGGACTGGTATGTCGCAGAAACCGCGAAAAAGAGCGCCTGAGGCCGGCGCGCCGGACTACGCCGAGCTGCGCGGCCGCGCCGAGCAGCTGCTGCCCGTGCTGCGCGAACGCGCGGCGAAGTGCGAAGAGCTGCGGCGCCTGCCCGACGAGACGCTGAAGGATTTGCACGACTCGGGGCTGTTCCGCTTCCAGCAGCCGAAACGCGTCGGCGGCTCGGAGCTCGACTTCGTCGCGGTGGTGGAGTTCGGCGCGCTGCTGGCGCGCGCCTGCGCCTCGAGCGCCTGGAACATGGTCAATCTGGGCTCGCACCACCTGCTGCTCGGCATGTTCCCGCCCAAGGCGCAGGACGAGGTCTGGGGCAAGTCGGCCGATACCCTCATCGCCTCGTCGTTCGTGTTCCCCGCCGGCCGCGCCGAGCGGGTCGACGGCGGCTACCGCATTTCGGGGCGCTGGCCATTCTCCAGCGGCGTGGATCCGAGCGACTGGGACATGCTCGCCGGGCAGATCCCGGGCGCCGAAGGCGAGCCGCCCGAGCAGCGTGCCTTCCTGCTGCACAAGTCCCAGTACGTCATCCACGACACCTGGTATGCGGGCGGCCTGCGCGGCACGGGCTCGAAGGACGTCGAGGCGAAGGAAGCGTTCGTTCCCGAGCACCGTACGCTCGCGGTGGCGGACACCAAGGGCGGCCCGACGCCGGGCAGCGCGGTCAATCCGGGCCCGTTGTTCCAGATGCCGGTGTTCGGCCTGTTTCCCTACATGCTCTCGGGCGTGGCGCTCGGCATCGCCGAAGGGCTGATCGACGACTTCGCCGCCGGCTCGTCGGGGCGCGGCAAGATGACCGGGGCGAAGATCGCCGCGGTGCAAAGCGTGCAGCTGCGCCTGGGGGAGGCGGCGGCCTTCGCGCGCGCCTCGCGCCTGTTCCAGGAAACCAACTGCCGCGAGGCGCAGGCGATGATCGCGCGCGGCGAGGTGCCCGACATCCGCGCCAAGGCGCGCTACCGGCTGGAAGGGGCCTACGCGGTGGATTGGGCGGTGCGCGCCGTGGACACCATGTTCATGCTCTCGGGCGCAAGCGGCCTGTACGAATCCGGCCACGTGGCGCGCGCGATGCGCGACGCGCACGCGGTGAAGCAGCACTTTTCCTTCAATACCGACGTCGCCGGCACCACCTACGGGCGCGTGGCGCTGGGGCTGCCCTCGGACAACCCTACACTGTAGGGTGGGCCGATGGCCCACCGTACGGTGGGCAATCGGCCCACCCTACGGCGTCAGCGCAGCTCAGAGGCCGTCAACCCAGGCTTGATGCCGGCGGCTTTTGCTTCCGCGTTCGCGTAGGAAAGCTCGACCTTCACGTCGTTGACCGGGTCCTTGAGGAAGAGCTGGTACAGGCCCTGGTCGTCCACCATGCGCTGCTGGAACGGGATGCCGAGCCCGGTCAGGCGCGCGATCATCTGCTCGAGACCCGTGCCGAAGAAGGCGATGTGATCGATCACGCCGGAGCCGCTTTCGGCCTGCGATGCCTGGCCGAGGTAGCGCTTGCGGTTTTCCGAGACGTTGCGCCCGCCTTCGCTCACGTGCAGCACGTCCTTGTCGCCCAGATACAGCCAGACCACGGGGAACTTGAAGTCCGGGTGCGGGCCCTCGCGCATGCCCAGCGCCTTTACATACCAATCGCGCGTCGCCGCGAGGTCCGTGGTCTGCAGCAGGTAGTGGTCGATGCGCTCGAGCGCCATGGCTAGTTCTGGCGCGCCGCCTGCGTGCGCTTGCCCTTCGATCCGGTCAGCGTCAGCGCCGAAGCCGAGCCCTTGCCCTGCCATTTCTTGGGGTCCACCGACTCGCCGAGGAAGTTGAGCTCGATGGTGACGTCGTCGGGGTCCTTGAGGAAGATCTGAAACAGCTTCGCGTCGGGGAAGCTGCGGTAATGCATCTGCACCTTGTGCTTCTGGATGCGCTGCCTGACTTCCTCGGGCTTTCTTGCAAGGAACGCGATGTGGTCCACTGAGCCCGAGCCTTGGGTGCCCTTGGGGTGCTTCTTCAGCAGGAACTGGTCGCGGATCCGGTTCGGCGCTTGGGATGCGAGGTGCACGCAGATGTCGCCGCCCGCCTTCAGCCAGTAGCCGGGGAAACCGAAGTCGGGGCGCGGCGCGACCTTCAGGCCGAGGACCTTCTGGTAGAACGTCTTCGTGCGTTCCAGGTTCTTCGCGACCAGCAGGTAGTGGTTCAGTTCCGT
>DASTTC010000200.1:0-6042 GCA_035760345.1 Burkholderiales bacterium
GTCGATGCGAAGGGCACCGGCATGGCGCATGCTCGCCGCGAGCGTACGGCGAAAGTGCGTGTAGCCTTGCGCGCGCATTCGATCGGGCCGCGGCGGCGGCAGGCCCCAGTCCTGCCCGTTCGGATTGAAGGCGTCGGGCGGTGCTCCCAGGCTCGCGCGGCGCGCGAACAGTTCCGGGTGCGCGGCCACCTCGGAGCCGGCGCGGTCGACCGACACGGCGAGATCGAGGTACAGGCCGATCGGCATGCCGAGCGCGGCGGCGCGCTCGGCGCAGTGCGCAAGCTGCGCGTCGGCCTGCCATTGCAGGTACTCGTAAAAGCCGGCGTCCGCTTCGCCCGCGGCGCGCGCCTCCCACGCGGCATGACGGCGCAAGTCATCGGTGCGTAAACGCTCGAACGCCGGCGACCGGGGCGCGTCGCAAAAGCGCGCATAGAGCAGGCGCAGCACCTCTTGCTTCGCGGCGGCGACTCCGGGGTAGTCGACCAGCGGCGCCGCGCGCAGGCGCGCCAGCCGCATGCGAAACGGATCCGATTCGACCAGCGCGCGCGCCGGAGTGCACTCGGCGTATTCAGGAATCGCTTCGACGTCGAGGTACAGGGCGTTCCAGGCGAGCCGCGTCGACGGGCTGTACGGACTGCAGTGCGACGGATTGTGCGAAAAAAGCGCATGCAGCGGGTTGACCCCCACCAGGGCTGCGCCGCGCGCCGCGGCCCATTCGATGAGCGCCGCGAGGTCGCCGAAATCGCCGATGCCCCAGTTGCGAGCGGATCGCAGCGCATACAGTTGGACCGAGGGGCCCCAGACGCGGTCCACTGCCGGCTGCCAGCAGCACCCGGCGGGCGGTACTGCCGGCGCCGCGGTCAGAGGCGGGGCGTGGTCGTCGAACTCTTCGAGCAGCGCTGCGAGCGCGGCCTGCGGCACCTCGCGCCGGCGGCCCTCGATGTCCTGGTACCACGATGCGATGCCGTGGCGGGCAAGGCGTTGCGCGTTCATCGCGAATTCAGAGTGACGCGGATGCCTTCGTCGGCATGGATCTCGTCGCCGGTCCCGGGCGGCGGCGTGGACGTGAAATCCAGCGCGATCGTGAGAAGCGCGCCATCGCCGAGCGTCCATTCGGCACGCAGCAGGCTGCCCGCGACCGTGGCGCGCCCGATCGAGGCGCCGGCGAGGCGCGGCGCGAGCCGCGCGTGGCGCAGGGCGAGCAGCCGGCGCACCAGTTCGAGGCGCTCGCGGTGCGGCGCGCACTCGCGCTCGCGCCAGTCGAGCTTGCTCACCGCAAAGGTCGCCCGCGCGTTCGGGTCGGGGATGCGTTCGCGCGCTGCCGGATCGGCGAAGGCGGCGAAGCGCGCGAACTCCGCCCGCCGGCCCTCGCGCACTGCGCGCGCAAGCCCCGCGGCGTGGTCGCAGAAGTACAGGAACGGCGTGGACGCGGCCCATTCCTCGCCCATGAACAGCAGCGGCGCCTGCGGCGCGAGCAGCACGCAGGCGAGGGCGGCCGCCTCGCGCGCCGGATCGGCGAGGCGGTGCAATCGCTCGCCCAGCGCGCGGTTGCCGACCTGATCGTGGTTCTGCAGGAAGGCGACGTGCGCGCCGGGCGCGGCGGCGAGCCCCTCGGCCAGGCGCTCGAGCGGCGCGCCGGCGAACGGCGCGTAGTAACCGTCGGCCTCGCCCGTGAGCAGCACGTGCAGCGCGTGGTGCAGCGGGTCGTTCCACTGCTTGACGAGCCCGCCACGCACGAAGCGCTCGTCACCGCGCTCGTCCTCCAGCACCACGTGCACGTGGCGCTCGCGCCCGGGGCCCGCGTGTACCGCCGCGGCGATTTCCTTGACGATATGCGCCGAAGAGCCGTCGTGGATGGCGTGCACGGCGTCCAGGCGCAGTCCATCGAGCCCGTACTCCTCGATCCAGTAGAGCGCGTTGTGCACGAAGAACTCGCGCACCGTGCGGCTCTGCGGCCCGTCGAAATTGATCGCCGCCCCCCAGGGCGTCTGCTTGCGCGGGTTGAAGAACTGCGGGCAGTAGGCGTGCAGGTAGTTGCCGTCGGGGCCGAAGTGGTTGTAGACGACGTCGAGCAGCACCATGAGCCCCAGGCGGTGCGCCTCGTCCACCAGCGCCTTGAGATCCTCGGGCGTCCCGTAGCTCGCGTCCGGCGCGAACAGCAGCACCCCGTCGTAGCCCCAGTTGCGCCTGCCCGGGAAGTCCGCCACCGGCATGAGCTCGATCGCGGTGACGCCGAGCGCGGCGAGCTCGGGCAGGCGCTCGCGCGCCGCGGCGAACGTTCCCTCTGGCGTGAACGCGCCCACGTGCAGCTCGTAGATCACGGCCTCGGCCCAGGGCCGCCCGCGCCAGTGCGCGTCGCGCCACTCGTAGGCGCGCGGATCGACGAGCGCGCTCGCGCCGTGCACGTCGTCGGGATTGAAGCGCGAGGCCGGGTCGGGCACCACCACGCCGTCGCCCAGCCGGAAGCGGTAGCCTGCGCCCGGCTGCGCCTCGAGCACGCATGCGTGCCAGCCGTCGGCGTCGCGCTGCATGGGGGCGATCGCCCCGCCGACCTCGAGCGTGACGCGTGCCTCTCCGGGCGCCCACAGGCGGAAGGCAAATGCGCTGTGGCCCCGCGGCGCCGCGCCGAAGGGCATGTCGTAGGCGCGCCTCATGCCGGCGCGGCGGTCGTGCGCGTGAGCAGGGCGAGGGCGCGCGCCGCGAGCGGGTAGGGCTTGTCGGGCGGGAACTGCCCGGCCGGGGTTTGCAGCGGCTCGATCGCGGTGTCGAAAAGCGCATGCCACGGCCCGCCGCCCAGCGCCGGCAGGCGGAATTCGACCGGCTCGCTGTGCGCGTTGAACAGGATCAGGAAATCGTCGTCGTTGGCGGGCATGCCGTAGCGGTCGAGCTCGCCCAGGTCGCCGCCCGCGAGGTAGACGGCGAGCGAGCGCGCGTACTCCTTGTCCCACTCCTCGTCGGTCATTTCGTCGCCGTCGGGCTGCAGCCAATGGATGTCCTTGGCTTCCTTGCCGTGCAGCGGGCGGCCCTCGAAGAAGTCGCGCCGGCGAAACACCCGGTGCGAGCGCCGCAGGCTGATCAGCAGCCGCGTGAATTCGGTCAGGCGGGCGCCCTCGGGCGTGTCTTTCCAGTCGATCCAGTTGAGGGCGTTGTCCTGGCAGTACGCGTTGTTGTTGCCGTTCTGGGTGCGGCCGCGCTCGTCGCCGGCGAGCAACATCGGCACGCCCTGCGACAGGAACAGCGTGGCAAGGAGGTTGCGCTTCTGGCGCTCGCGCAGGCGCCTGATCTGCGCGTCGTCGGTCGGGCCCTCGACGCCGCAGTTCCACGACCGGTTCTCGTTGTGGCCGTCGCGGTTGGCCTCGCCGTTGGCCTCGTTGTGCTTTTCGTTGTAGGACACGACGTCGTGCAGCGTGAAGCCGTCGTGCGCGGTGACGAAATTGATGCTGGCGAAGGGCCGCCGCCCGCCGCGCCCGTACAGGTCGGACGAGCCGGTGAGGCGCCGCGCGAATTCGCCGATTACGCCGCCATCGCCCTTCCAGTAGGCGCGCATGCCGTTCCTGTAGCGGTCGTTCCACTCCGCCCAGCCGAGCGGGAAGTTGCCCACCTGGTAGCCGCCCTCGCCGATGTCCCAGGGCTCGGCGATGAGCTTGACGCGGTTGAGCACCGGGTCCTGGCGCACCACGCCGAAAAAGCCGCCCAGCTGCTCGACGGCGTGGCCCTCGCGCGCCAGCGCCGGCGCCAGGTCGAAGCGAAAGCCGTCGACGTGCATCTCCTCGACCCAGTAGCGCAGCGAGTCCATCACCATCTGCAGCACGCGCGGGTGCTCCAGGTTGAGGGTGTTGCCGCAGCCGGTGAAATCCGTGTAGTGCCGGCGGTCGTCCGGCGCCAGGCGGTAGTACGAGGCGTTGTCGACCCCGCGGAACGACAGCGTGGGCCCGAGGTGGTCGGCCTCGCAGGTGTGGTTGTAGACCACGTCGATCAGCACCTCGATGCCGGCCGAATGCAGCCGCTTCACCATGGTCTTGAATTCCTTCGAGCTGCCGGTGGCCGAGTAGCGCGGCTCGGGCGCGAAGAAGCCGAGCGTGTTGTAGCCCCAGTAGTTGCGCAGACTGCGCTCGACCAGCTGCCGGTCGTCGATGAAGGCGTGGACCGGCATCAGCTCGACCGAGGTGATGCCCAGCCGGCGCAGGTACTCGATCGCCGGCGCCGAGGCGAGCCCGGCATAGGTGCCGCGCTGGCGCGCGGGAATGCCGGGATGCTGCATGGTGAAGCCGCGCACGTGCATCTCGTAGACCACCATGTCGTGCCAGGGGATGACCGGGCGCCGGTCGTCGCCCCAGGTGAAGGCGGAGTCGACGACGCGGCACTTGGGCATGAAGGGCGCGCTGTCGCGGCCGTCCAGCTCGAGGTCAGCGCGCTCGTGCCCGACGGTGTAGCTGTACAAGGCGTCGTCCCAGCGCACTTCGCCGACGATCTCGCGCGCGTAGGGGTCGGCGAGCAGTTTCGCCGGATTGAAGCGGTGGCCGTCCTCGGGCTTGTATGGACCGTGGACGCGGTAGCCGTAGATCAGACCCGGGCGCGCCTCGGGCAGGTAGCAGTGCCAGACATTGTCGGTGCGCTCGCGGATCTCGACGACCTGCAGTTGGCGCTGGCCGGTCTCGTCGAACAGGCACAGCTCGACCTTATCCGAATGTTCCGAAAACAGCGCGAAATTGACGCCTTCGCCATCCCAGGTCGCGCCCTGCGGATACGGCCAACCGCGCCATACGGCGCCGATTTCCGGAAGAGCGCTCACTCGCCGCGGCCCCGCGGCCACCACCGCTCGAGCAGCTGCGCGGCCCATTTCTGGCCGCCCAGGCCGAAGGCGAGCGCGAGGCCCAGCACCACGCCGCCCAGCAGGATGAGGAAGCTGTGGCGCACGACGTCGCCGCCGATGCTGACCTGCTCGAGCGCCATCAGCACGACGAAGGCGATGATGGCGTACTGCGCGAGCCTGCCGAGGAGCTCGCCGTCCTTCATGCCGACGTTGCGGCAGTAGGTGCCGACGGTATTGCCGATGAACAGCGCGAAATAGCCGCCGAATGCGATGATCAGCAGCGCCACGATTACCTTGGGTACGAACAGCACCACCTGGCCGAGCAGGTCGGTGATGTAGGTCAGCCCGAGGCCGTTGAAGGCGATCACCAGCGCGATGAAAATCACCAGCCAGTACACCAGCACGGCGAAGATGTCGGTGGTGTCGCTTTGCAGGCCGCCCTGCTTGAGAAAGCCGTCCATGCCGGCGCGCGCGGTGAGCACGTTGAAGTTGATGGCGCGCAGGCCCCGGGCCACGGCGAAGCGCGCCAGGCGCGCCAGCAGCCACCCGGCGATGAGCACCACCAGCGCCAGCGCGAGCTTGGGCAGGAACACGCCCACCTGCAGGAGGGTGGCGCGGATCGGTTCCAGCAGCATGTTGAAGTCCATGGGATTCTCCAGTCGTGGCTATCGGGCGAGCGCGAGGATGCCCTGCAGGGGGATATCGACCCACCCGGGGCGGTTGCCGAGCTCGTAGCGCAGCTCGTAGAGCGCCTTCTCCAGCTCGAACATCTCCAGCAGCTCCTGCATGTCGTCGAACGAGGCGTACAGGCCGCTGTCGCGCACGGCTTGCGCGTAGGCGCCGAGGAAGCTGCGGCGCGCGCGCACCTCCCAGTCCTCGGCGTGGGGCGCGAGGCGCTCGTAGTCGTCGTGTCCCTCGAGCGCCTGGCGCAAGGCCGTCCAGCGCGCGTAGTTGAAGGAGCGCAGCATGCCCGCGACATCCTTGAGCGGCGAGTGCTTGGCGCGGCGCTCCTCCATGGAGCGCGCGGGCTCGCCCTCGAAGTCCGTTATCACGAAATCGAGCTTCTGCAGCAGCACCTGGCCGAGGTGATAGTCGCCGTGAAAGCGCGTTTTGCGCAGCGCGCCCTTCGGCAGGCGGGTGCCGTCGACGCGGCGCAGCAGCCGCTCGCGCAACTCGAGGAGCTCGGCCGCGTCGTCGCGCGCCGGCGAGGTGAGCTGGCCGCGGCGCGC
>DASTTC010000201.1:0-2356 GCA_035760345.1 Burkholderiales bacterium
CAGGACCTGTTCGTCACCCTGTCGATCGGCATCGCGCTGCATCCGCGCGACGGCGCCGATGCCGAGAGCCTGCTGCGCCACGCCGACACCGCCATGTACCAGGCCAAGAGCGACGGCCGCGACGGCCTGAAGTTCTACACCGCCGTCATGAGCACGGCCGTGAGCGAGCGCCTGTCGCTGGAGGGGCGCCTGCGCCAGGCGCTCGAGCGCGGCGAGTTCGTGCTGTACTACCAGCCGATCGTGCGCCTCGAGGACGGTACGATCTCGAGCGTGGAGGCGCTGCTGCGCTGGCGCCACCCTGAAGAAGGTTTGCTCCCGCCAGGCCGGTTCGTCGGCATCGCGGAACAGACCGGCCTTATCGTGCCGATCGGCGACTGGGTTCTGCACGAGGCCTGCACACACGCGGCGCAGTGGCAGGCCGCGGGCCTGCGGCCGCTGCGCGTGGCGGTCAACCTCTCGGCGCGCCAGTTCAGGAAGGGCGGGATGGTGGCCGCGGTGCGCAGCGCGCTCGAGGCGACCCGCCTCGACAGCCGCTGGCTGATGCTGGAAATCACCGAGAGCCTGCTGATGGAAAATCCGGCGGCGAGCGGCAAGGTGCTGCAGCAGCTCAAGGAGATGGGCGCGCACATGGCGCTGGACGATTTCGGCACCGGCTACTCGTCGCTCGCCTACCTCAAGCACTTTCCGATCGACGTGATCAAGATCGACCGCTCGTTCGTGCGCGACATCGTCACCGACGTGGACGACGCCGCCATCGTCAAGGCGACCATCGGGCTCGCCACCAGCCTGGGAATGCAGACCACCGCGGAAGGCGTGGAGACCGCGGAACAGCTTGCGTTCCTGCGCACGCACGGTTGCCGTTTCGGGCAGGGGTACCTGTTCAGCCCGCCGGTGGCCGAAGAGGAATTCGCTGCGATGTTGCGCGAGGAGCGGCAGCTCGCGGACGCCTGAGCCGCTAGAAGCCCTCCAGCACCAGCTTGCCGAGGGTGTGGCCCTGCTCGAGGCGCCGGTGCGCCGCCTTCAGGTTCTGCGCGCAGATCCTGCCGAGATTTTCCTTGAAGGTCGTCACCAGCGTGCCGGCGTCGACATGGCGGCCGGTCGCCTCGAGCAGCTCGTGCTGCGCCTGCATGTCCTCGGTCTCGAAGGTGGAGCGCGTGAACATGCCCTCCCAGGCGAACGTCAGGCTCTTCTCCTGGAAAGGCGCGAGGTCGACCGGCTTGAGCGTCCTCACGATCGAGCAGATGCGGCCCTGCGGCCTGGCGAGCTTCGGCAGCACCGGGAACAGCGGGTCGGTGCTGGTGCAGATGAAGATGTAGTCGGCTTCGCCGCCCAGCTGCTCGGGCAGGGACTTGGTGTGATCGACCGTCGCGTCCGCGCCGAGCTTTCTCACCCAGGCGATCGACTCCGGGCGCGAGGCGCTCGCGGTCACGTGCAGGCGTGCCAGCTTCTTCGCGAGCTGGATCGCGATCGAGCCCACCCCGCCCGCGCCGCCGAGGATCAGCAGGCGCTTGCCGGCGTGGGCGCCGGTTTTCGAAATGCCCATGCGCTCGAACATCGCTTCCCAGGCGGTGATGGTGGTGAGCGGGAGCGCCGCCGCCTGGGCGAACGACAACGAACTGGGTTTCGTGCCCACGATGCGCTCGTCCACCCGGTGCAACTCGCTGTTGGTGCCTTGCCGCCGGATGCTGCCGGCGTAGTACACCTCGTCGCCGGGCTTAAACAGGCTTGCCTGCGGACCGGTCGCCTTGACCACGCCGGCGGCGTCGTAGCCGAGGATCTTGAGCTGGTCGGGTTGCGCGCCCGCGGCCCGGCGCTTGGTGTCGACCGGGTTTACGGAGATCGCCCTCACCTCCACCAGCAGGTCGCGGCCTTCGGGCTTTGGCTCGGGGACGTCCACGTCGACGAGCGATTCGGGGTCGTCGATCGGCAGGGACCGGTAGTGGCCTACGGCTTTCATGATCGGGGGATATTACCCCGCTAGTAGAATTCCGCTCGTGAACAAGCCCCAGCCGCCCTCCACTTCCAACTTCATCAAGCAGTTCATCGAGGCGGACCTCGCCTCTGGCAAGCACAAGAGCATCGTTACCCGGTTTCCGCCAGAGCCCAACGGCTATCTGCATTTCGGGCACGCCAAGTCCATCGCCCTGAATTTCGGGCTGGCGCAGCAGTACGGCGGGAGATGCAACTTGCGCTTCGACGACACCAATCCGGACAAGGAGGAGCAGGAATACGTCGATTCGATCCTCGAGATGGTGCAGTGGCTCGGCTACGACTACGGCACCGCGCTGTACGCATCGGACTACTTCGACACCATGTACCGGGCGGCGGAGCTGCTGATCGCCGAGGGCCACGCCTA
>DASTTC010000202.1:0-15655 GCA_035760345.1 Burkholderiales bacterium
CAAGGGCAACGACCTCGTCACGCCGCGCCCGGAGCTGCGCTTTCGCGGCCTGCAGGCGGGCGACCGCTGGTGCCTGCACGTGCTGCGCTGGGTCGAGGCCTGGCGCGCCGGCGCGGCGCCGCAGGTGGTGCTCGAAGCCACTCACGAAAGCGTGCTCGAGTACGTGCCGCTTGCGGCGCTCAAGCAGCGCGCGCTGGACCTCAACTAGCGTCATTTTTTTCGATAGCTGCTTGCGCTTCCCGGCGCATCGGGCCGGGAGTACATTGGCCGCTGGCGGATCGTTCGCACGGGGGGACCATGTCGACAATCGCGGAAGATCGTCTGGAGGCGGTGCGTGTTTACCTGCACCAGTTGTTTCCCGACTGGGCGCTGGCCGAGCGCTGGGACGGCGAGCACGAGGCGCATTCCTTTCTGCTGAAAAAGCCCCGCGAACCGGTGCATCTGCTCAAGGTGAGTCGTGTCGTGTTCGACGAGTACGGCCCGCGCAAGCTCGCCGGGCTGCTCGAGGGCCAGCAGGTGGCGAGCGCCCTGCGCCAGGCCGAGAAGCACCGGCTGCTGCTGAGCCGGCGGGGGCTGGACCCGATCTAGGCGGGCGCGCCGGCGAGGCGATCGAGGCCGCCGCGGTCGAGGATCGCCACCTCGAGTCCGCAGACTTCGATCAGCCCGCGCCCGGCCAGATCGCGCAGCAAGCGCGACAGCGTTTCCTTCTTCACGCCAAGGCGCGCCGCCACCGTGGTCTTGGTGGCCGGCAGGCGCACGACCCATGCGCCGTCGTGCCCGTTCGCTTGCGCCAGGGCGTTCAGGTAGCAGGCGAGGCGCTGCATGCCGCTTTGCTGCAGGCTGGCATCGAGCTCCGACACCAGATCCAGCACGCGCTCAGCCAGCGTGCGCGCCACCGTGCGGGCAAAGCCGGCATGATTTTCCAGCAGGCGCGATAGCGCTGCCGGCGGCACCGTGGCGACCAGGCAATTGGACAGCGCAACGACGTCGACCGGGCTGGGCCGGTCCAGCAGCGCGGCAGCCAGGCCGAAGGAATCGCCGGGGCCGAGCAGGCGCAGCACTTTCGCCTCGCCGTTGGCGCGCCGCAGCGCGAGTTTCGCCGAGCCATTGACGAGCGCCATCACGCCGGGCATGCGCTCGCCGCGCCCGACGATCACCGAGCCGCGGCGCGACTCGCGCAGCCGCGACTGGTTCGCCAGCGCGTCGAGGTCTTTTCGCGACAACGGCCGGAACGCCGGCAGCCTGCCGATCACGCCTTCGAGCAACCTGCAATCCCTCGCGGGTCCGGTAGCACCCGGCACGGCCGAATACAGAGCGTGTTGCATTGCGCAAATGATCGCGCTGTCGCCGGACCCTGTATTGATGCAAGTCAAAGGCACCGGATTCGCGGCTGGCGATTGATCTGGATCAACGGTGATCGCACTATGGACGTTATGATTGCCCATCACGCCGACAAAGGAGCGAGCAATGAAGACGATGCTGGTAATCATGGCTGCCGCAGCGATGCTGGCAGCGGGCCCGGTGCGCGCACAGTCGGGCGCGGAGGTGTTGAAAGCCAAGGGCTGTCTGAATTGCCACGCGATGGACAAGAAGAAGGTGGGTCCGGCGTTCAAGGACTTGGCCGCGAAATACAAGGGCGACCAGCAGGCGCCGAAGGCCCTGGTGGCCAAGCTCAAGTCAGGCCAAGGGCATCCGAAAATCGCCGCCTCCGACGCCGAGCTCGACGCCGCCGTCAAGCAAGTGCTGGCCACGAAGTAGCGGCGCATGCGCGCGAACCTGCTGTGGACGGCGCTACTGGCCTTCGCGGCGGGTCTTGCGCCGCAGGCGGCCGAGGCGCAGCGTAGCGGCAAGGAAGTCGTCGAGGCGACCTGTGTTTCCTGCCATGGCTCCGGGGCGCAAGGCGCGCCGCGAATCGGCGACCACAACGCGTGGCGCAAGCGCGCCAAGCAGGGCCTGACCAGTCTCACCCAGCACGCGCTCGACGGCATCCGCGGCATGCCGGCGCACGGCGGCAACCTGAAGCTCAGCGATCTCGAGGTCGCGCGCGCCGTCACCTACATGGTCAATCGCTCGGGCGGCCGCTGGACCGAGCCCGCCAGCACGCGCGACCTGGCCGCGGAACGCAGCGGCGAGCGCATCGTGAAGGCCCAGTGCGTGAAGTGCCACGAGAAGGGGGTTGGCGGCGCGCCGAAGATCGGCGACCGCGAGGCGTGGACGCCGCGGCTCAAGGATGGCCTCGACAACGCCGTTCGTGTGGCGATCCGCGGGCATGGCGGCATGCCGCCTCGCGGCAACCAGTCCGACCTGTCCGACGCCGAGGTGCGCAACGCGGTCCTCTACATGTTCAATCCGGGCGCGACGCCCGGCAAAGGCGCCCCGGCGGCGGCGCGCACGGCCCCTCGGTACAAGACTGTGGACGGCATGCAGGTGCACCTGGGGATAGTGCCGGCGGCGAGACTGCGCCGCCTCGCGCCGGATTCACCGGAAAGAACCATGCATGGCGGCGTGCCGAGCGGATCGGGGTACTACCACGTCAATGTCTCGTTGCTCGATGCTGCGAGCACGGCGCCGATCGGCGACGCGAAAGTGCTGATCCACGTCGCGCAGGCCGGCATGTCAGCCGAATCGAAAACGCTCGAGCGGGTGGTGATCAACAATGCGCCGAGCTACGGCATCTACGTGCGCATGCAGGGCAAGAGCGCCTACCGCATCACCGTGCGCATCCAGAAGGCGGATGCTTCGCCGCCGCTCGAGGCGGCGTTCGAGCACCGCACGTACTGATCCCGCGGCCGGCGCCCGCGGCCTACCGCGCCGGCTGGCTGGCGTAGGCCGAGGCCAGGCTTTCGATCACCGCATCGCTGTAGGGCAGGCTCATCTTGTGCATCATCGAGCTCTCGCGCCGGTCGTCGCGGTAGGCCCGCAGCGCCATGATCAGGTAGTCCCGGTCCTGGCCCCTGATCTTGGGCACCACCATTCCGGCAATGTCCGCCTCGGCGGCGTGGCAGCGCTGGCATTTATCGGTGAGATCCTTGATCAGCGTCTGCCCGCTTTCCGCTGCCCTCGATTTCTGCACCGAGTAAAAGGCGGCGATAGCCTGGATGTCCTTTTCCCTCAGCCCGGTGACGTAGGCCCGCATGCTCTCGCGCTTGCGCGTCGTGCGATAGGACTTGATGGCGTTCGCCAGGTAGAGCGGGTCCTGCGACGCAAGGCTTGGCGTTGACGTGTCGGTGCTCACGCCGTGCGAGCCGTGACACCCGCCGCACACGGCGCTTAGCGGCTCGCCGGCCGCGGCGTCTCCCCCCGGCGGCGCGGCGCGCTGCGCCGGTGTCTGGGAGGCGAAATAAAGCGCCAGGCTTTCCAGGTCCGGCTTCGCCAGGCCGGGCAGCAGGGCGTGCATCGGCGCCGCCTTGCGCTCCTTGTTCAGGTATTTTTGCACCGCAAGCACGAAGTAGTGCGGCTGCTGGCCGGCCAGGTTCGGCGTGCCTGGAATCCCGCTATTGCCGTCGGCGCCGTGACACTTGGCGCAGGCGCCCGCGAGCGTCTTGCCGTGTTCATAGGGAGAAACGAAGCTCGAAGGCGCTCCGCCCGCGGGCTGGATCGGCCGCAGGCTGGCGAAGTACGCGGCCAGATTGCGCGCATCCGTATCGGTCATGTGGCTCGCGATCTCCCTGAGCGCGGCGTGCATCCGCTTGCCTTCCCGGTAGGCCTTCAACGCCGCGAGCAGATAGCCCTCGTGCTGCGCCGCCAGGTGCGGAATGGCGGGCGCGGCGCCCCTGCCATCGAGGTCGTGACAGCCTTTGCAGTCGCGCGCCGCGAACGCCTTGCCCGCGGCGACATCGGCCGGGGGCAGCTTGGCCTGCGCCGCGGCCTTGCCGGACTCCTGATCCTTGTCCGTGCAGGCCGAGAGCGCCAGCGCCAGCACCATGCCCAGCACGAGACGTGTCATTGGAAGTCCCTCCTCTGCGCGAGCGCGGCAGGCGGGCGCGCGAACCACATCTGCAGCATGGACACGACCCACATGTAGGCGAAGGACAGGCCCATCACCCCGCCGCCGAGCATCACCACCCAGGCAAAGGGGTGGTACAGCTTGGTGAAATACCAGGAGCCGACGTCGAGCACCAGGCTGACGAACGGCAATCCGACCACCGTGCACTTGAACCATACCGGGCGCACGTAGGCATGGCTGAAGATGGAGCCGACGATGAAGAACACGAACGTGAGGCCGAAAAGGTGGATATGGGACACCCGCACCAGCGTGAAGATGCCGGCGCCGGTATCGCGCTCGGTCACTTTCTTCACGTTGTCGTAGCCGTTCAGGTTCGCCAGGTGCGGGTTGCTGCCGTCATGGCAGCTCATGCAGCGCTTGTCCAGCGTAGGCCTGACCTCCTTGTCGAACCTTGCGCGCTCGGCACCCGCCTTCACCCAGGCGACGAGCGGACTGATCTCCTCCTTGGGCAGCATTGCCGACATCGAGCCGCTCAGGGCGGATTCGAGGCGCGAGTCCTTGCCGCTGCCGCTGTAGGCGATGACGACGTCCTCGTAGGTGAGCGTCAGCGGATTGCCGTCCTTGCCCGAGTAGCTGTGGAACAGGTAGATCAAGGCGAACAGGTAACCCATGCCGAGGATCAGGAGCGTCGCCGTATACAGCACGCGCGTGCTGTACGGCATCTCCGAGAAGTGCACGAAGGCGCGGTGCAGCGGTGTGGCACTCTCGCTCTGCCTGGCGTTGTCGGTCACTGTCGATTCCTCCGGGGCCGGTTACCGGCCGGGTACCAGCACGTACACCACCGGGCGCGCGGTCTGCCGCGCATAATGCGCCGCCAGCGCCTTGATGTCGGACTCGGACAGCAGCGCGGACATGGCGGACATCGCGCTGCTCTTGCGCGTGCCGGCGCGGTAGGCCTCCAGCACCTGCTCCAGCCAGTCGACGCGCTGCGCGGCAAGCGCCGGCACCAGCGGCTCGATGCTGTTGCCGTTGGCGCCGTGGCAACGGTCGCAGCGCTCGGTCCAGTCCGCAAGCGAAAGCGGCTTGCGCACCTTGGGCGGCTGCGGCTGCTGGGCCGCGTAGAACGCCGCGATGTCCTTGATGGCGCGCTCGTCGAGCGCCGCCGCGAGCGCTTTCATGGTGTCGTCCTTGCGCGCGCCGTCGCGGTAGGCCTGGGTCGCTGCCTCGAGGTACTGGGCATCCTGGCCGGCGAGGCTCGGCGTCCCGGGACTGGCGCTGACGCCCACATCGCCGTGGCAACCGCCGCAGGAAACGGCCGCCTTCTTGCCCGCGGCGGGGTCGCCGGCGGCGGGCGTCGGCGCGCGCGCCGGCTTCTGCAGGGCGTAATACAGCGCCACGTGCTCCAGGACCGTTGCGTTCAGGGCATCGGCGAACGTCTTCATCATGTCGTGCTTGCGCTGCCCGCTCTTGTAGGCGTTCATCGCGTCGACGAAGGATTTCGGATCGAGCCCGGCGAGGCTGGGCATGCCCGGCATGCTGCTGACGCCGGCCTCGCCGTGACAGCCGGTGCAGGCCGCCGCCGCCGCCTTGCCCGAGGCCAGCGGATCGCCTGCGCCGGGCGACGCCTTGGCCGCCTTGGCTGCGGGTCGCGCCGGCTCCAGGCTCGCGTAATAGGCGGCGACCTTGACCAGCGCATCGTCGCGCAGGAAACGTACCGCGGACTCCATCGGGTTCTGTGAGCCTGCGCGCTGCTGGTAGGCGCGCACCTGCAGGTAGAGGTACGCGGCGCGCTGGCCCGCGATGTGAGGGGTGCCCTTGGCCGTGCTGATGCCGTCGACGCCGTGGCAGCGCGCGCAGGAGGATTGTGCGACGCGCCGGCCTTCGGCGATGTCCGAGGAATTGGCGTACAGCGAGCGCAGGTCATTGCCTTCGCCCGCCTTGATCCTGGGCGCCTGGGCCGCCGCCACCGACAAGCACAGCAGCATCGCGCCGCCGGTGAGGATTTTCGTCCAGGCGCGCGCCATGGCTCAGCCGTTGCGGCCCGCGAACCCGACCAGCATCAGCAGCAGGAGCAGCAACCCGAACGCGATCAGCGTGAATCCCAGAATCTCCGAGCCCAGCGTCATGGGCCGCGAGGGCGCGTCCACCAGGTGCTGGTCCAGCTCGCCGGAGTCCTTGAGCCGCCGGTATTCGAGCGCGTGCTCGCGCCTGAACTCTTCCAGCGGCACGGCGCCGGTGAACATCACCGTGTCGAGCGGGAATTTGTCCGGCCGGAAGTGGTTGTTGAAGAAGTGCACGGTGAACAGGAACACCGCCGCGAGCACCGCTTCCTCGCCGTGCACGATGGTCGCCACATTGAACACCCACCCGGGCAGGATGGACGCGGTGGCCTCGGGGACCGCCAGCATGAAGCCGCTGCCGCCGATGATCGCCATGCCCCAGAACACCGCCCAGTAGTCGAACTTCTCCCAATACGTCCAGCGGTCGAACTGCGGCCGCGGCCGCCTGCCGAGGAACCACGCGAACATCGCCACCATGTCTTTCGCGTCCTGCCAGTTGGGCACCAGCGACACCGGCCCGAACCAGTGGAAGCCGCGCCAGTTGCGGCCGATGCGCACGACCAGGTAGACGAGGTGGATGAAGAAGATGCCGAGCATCACCGCGGCGGCCGAGCGGTGCACCACGGCGGCGACCTTCGGGCTGCCGAATATCGCCACCACGAACTGCGCCCAGGCGGTCTCGCCGAAGAACACCGCCATGCCGGTCAGCACGAGCGTCATCACGCTCAATGCGAAGACCAGGTGCGCGAGGCGCCAGATCGGGCCGAAGCGCTGGAACTGCTTCTCGTGCGGCGCGACCGCCACGCCCGTGACATGGGGTCTCGCCTGGCGCGCCCTGCGGTCCTGCCATTCGCGGTAGAACCACAGCGCGGTATGGGTCCAGAAGAATACGAATACGCCGACGAGCAGCGCGACCATGAACTTGGTGGCGATCCACACCTGCGGGTAGCGCTCGAAGTCGTCGCTCGTGGCGTGCGGCGAGAACGTCAGGAAGCCGGCCGTGGCGTTCTTGTGGCATTGCCGGCAGGTCTCGAGCCGGTTGGACGGGTGCACCCGCGACGCCGGATCGGCGACGCGCTGCACCGTGTGGCCGCCGTGGCAGTCGTAGCACTTGGCGGTGTAGCCGTAGCCGAGCTTGTGCACCTTGCCGTGATAGGTCTGGATGTAGCTCTTGAAACTCTCGGCATGGCAGTCGCCGCAGTTCTTCGTGATCGCCACTTTGGTCGAATCGGCGGCGGGCCGCGCCACGTCGTGCGTGGTGTGGCAGTCGGAGCACACCGCCGCGGCCGGATTGCGCTTGCCCAGCACTTCCCGCCCGTGCACCGAAATGCTGTACTGCACGAGTTGCGCGGCATGGCAGGCGCCGCAGGTGTTGGGAATGTCGAGGCGGAAATCCGCGCGCTGCTGGGTTCCCAGCGGGTACACGTAGTGCGCGTTGTGGCAGTTGTAGCAGGTGGCGTTGGTGCGCGACTGGTCGTCGCGGTTCGGGCGCGCATGCACCGAGCGCATGTAGCGGTCGATCTGGTCCACGACCACGCCGAGGCGCGCGTTTTCCTGCGTCTTGCCGTCCCTCTGCGCGGCTTTCCACAGGTCGTCGTGGCAGGTGACGCAGCTCACCTTGCGCTCGACGCCCGGCTGGTGCGGAATTTCCGTGATGTCCTTGTGGCACTCCACGCACTGGCGCTTGCCGTGGACGCTGTGCTCGAACCGGTCCTTTGCCACGTGCAGCGCGCGCGGCTTGCCGTCCGGGCCCGGCATCGCAAACCCGTCATTGCCGTGGCAGCCGAGGCAGATCGCGTTGTCCAGCGCGGCTGCGGCCGGCGCGGGGGCGGCGGCCGTCGTCGCCGGCTTGGCGGGCGCGGCCCGCAGTCCAGCCAGGTAGCCGAGCATGGCCGTCAGTTCGGCGTCGGTCGCATCGACCGGTATCGGGTGGCCCTTGCCCGCCTTGAGCGCCGCGATCAGTTTGGCTTCGGCCCCTTTGTTCTTCGCCGCCGCCGCCTTCAACGCAGGGCCCGTCTTCGCTTCGTCGATGCCGTGGCAGCCGAGGCAGCCCTTGGCGGTCAGCAACTCCTGCCCGGACTGGGCGCTGGCAGCGCCGGCCGCGAGCAATCCCGCAAAGCCGAGCCACAACGCCAGTTTCTTCATGAGTCCGCCACACGAACTGTCGACCGAAGTGCGAACTTGACCCAGATCAACCGGGACGTCAACCGGGTGATGTCTCCTGACGCCATGGCGAGGATCCTGATACTGCATGCGACCGTGGAGGGGCAGACTGCCCGGATCGCGGCGCGCATTGCACAGCATTTGCGACACCGGGGCTATGCGGTGGACGAACATCGGGCCGAAACGGCGCCGGCGAACCTTGACCTCGCCGCGTTCGATGCCGTGATCGTAGGGGCCTCGGTGCACTACGGCCGGCATCCGGCCTGTCTGCTCGCGCTTGTGCGCAAGTACCGTGCGGCGCTCGCGCATCGGCACAGCGCCTTTTTCTCCGTCAGCCTGAGCGCGCACAGCAAGCCGCAGGCGGCGCAACGCTACGTGCAGAAGTTTCTGCGGCAAGCGGGCTGGCAGCCCGAGCAGGCGGTTACCTTCGCCGGCGCGCTGCCCTACAGCCGGTACGCGACCTGGAAGCGCCTGCTGATGAGGGCGTTCGTCGGCCTCGCCGGGGGCGACACCGATGCTTCGCGGGACTATGAATATACTGATTGGTATGCCGTGGACCGCTTTGCCGAGGCTTACACGCGGTCGCTTCCCCCGGGAGGACTATTGCATGGCGCTGACCGGGGCTCATAGCGCCGAACGCGCTGCGGGTTGATTCAGATCAAATTGCCCGAGCCACCGGGGCCTACGATTCGTGCAATCAGGACGCAACCATCTGGAGCCTCTATGAAAAGAATCTGCCTGGCCGGCCTTCTGGCCCTCGCCCTGTCCCCCGCCACGGCCGCCGAGCCGTTGAAGATCAACTGGTCCAAGGTTCCCACCACGACGGTGCCGCTGTTCTATCCCGGCCAGTCCTCGTACGAGTGGCTGCGCAGCGCGGAGCACCCAGGGGCGCCAGTGGTCGCCGGCGACGGTGCCTGCGTGACCTGCCACAAGGGCAGCGAGAAAAAGCTTGGCGCGAAGCTGGTCAAGGCGAATAAGCTCGAGCCGGCGGCGGTCAAGGGCAAGGAAGGCTACAAGGAGCTGAAGGTCCAAGCCGCTTACGACGAGCAAAACGCGTACCTGCGCTTCCAGTGGAAGACCCAGGCCAAGAAGCCCGGCATCGAGTACCCGTACTACCGGTTCGACGGCAAGGAATGGAAGGTCCACGGTTTTCCCAGGCTTGACAAGGTGGTGCAGGAGGGCAAGCAGGCCGCGATCTACGAGGACCGCCTGACGCTCATGCTCGATGACGGCAAGGTGCCGGGATTCGCGTCGCAAGGCTGCTGGCTCACCTGCCACACCGGCGAGCGCGACATGCCGGGCCAGGCATCCAAGGACGACGCGCAAAAGGCGCTCAAGAAGAACGACATCCGCAAATACCTGCCGGCGAGCCGCAGCAACCCCTCCGAGTGGGCGACGGTCAAGTCGGCCGACGAGCTCGCCAAGATCAAGGCCGATGGCGGCTTCGTCGACCTGATGCAGTGGCGCGCCCATCGCAGCAATCCGGTCGGCGGCGTCGATGACGGCTATGTGCTCGAGTACCGCAGCTTTGACAAGGGCAAGAACCACTTCGCCTCCAACCTGGACAGCGAGACCAAGCGGCCGAAGCTCATGTACGACGCGAAAAAGTTCAAGGCCAGGGCGACCACCGTCAAGGACGTCGGCAAACGCGACCCGTTCCTGATCAAGGACGTCAACGCCGTGCCGTTCGATCCGAATGCGGGCTGGAAGGAAGGCGATATGCTGCCGCGCTACTACCTGCAGCCCGCCGAGGACTCGGCCGCCGACAACAAGGGAAAGGGCACCTGGAACAACGGCACTTGGACGGTGGTGATCACCCGTCCGCTCGGTCTGGCCAATGCTGACGACAAGGCGCTCAAGGAAGGCGGCGTGTACCACGTCGGCTTCGCGGTGCACGACGACATGATCACCACGCGCGGCCACCATGTCTCCTTCGTGAAAACGCTGGGCTTGGGCGCCAAGGCCGACATCCAGGCGGTCAAGCTCAACTAGGCACGAGGAGGTTGTCATGAGATCGGTGTCGTATTTGTTGGTGGTGGCGGGAATGCTGGCTGCAGGTGCCGCCGGTGCGCAGTCGCCCGATGAGCTTCTGAAGTCGAAGGGCTGCCTCGGTTGCCATGCGATGGACACTAAAAAGATCGGTCCGGCCTACAAGGACGTTGCCGCCAAATACAAGGGCGACAAGGGCGCGGCGGGCAAGCTGGTTGCGGCGCTCAAGTCAGGCCAGGGCCATCCGGTCAAGTCCAATGCGTCGGACGCCGACCTGAAGGCGATGGTGCAATACGTCTTGTCCGCGAAGTAAGCCTCGCTTTAGCGGTTGTCGGTGTGGACTTGATCTAGATCAAACTGGCTTCTTCGGGGACGTTGCAGGGGCGGGGCGAGGAAGGGTAGGGTAACGGCTTCGGTGGATGCAGGCGATAGGGGAGAATGCATGCCGCGAAGAATCAAGAAAATAGTGTCGTTCCTGTGCGGGCGTCCCCGGCCCGTCGATCATCGCGTTTCCGTCCCTCGCTGCGGCCCGCTGCAGCGCTCCGCAGCCGTCCACCCAATGGAGATCGGCGTGACCACATCCTGCAGAAACCTGCTGGCGCGGCTGTTTTACGTCCTGCCGACGCTCGCCGTTGCACTGGGTCTCATTGCCGCCTCGCCAGGCGCAAGCGCACAACGGAGCGTCGCCCCCGAGGCTGAAGTCTGCAAGAACTGCCACGCCGACCACGTAGCAAGCTATCTGGAAACGAAGCACGGCCAAAGCGGCAACACCAAGGGGCCCGACTGCGTCGCCTGCCACGGCCAGAACGCGCTCGAGCACGCCAAGCAGGGCGGTGGCCGCGGTGTCGGCGGCATCTTCGCGTTTGGTGACAAGAAGGTGGACGCCGACAAGAAAGCCGCGGCGTGCCTGAGCTGCCATGAAGGCAACCGCCATCTCGCGTTCTGGGATTCGGGCGCCCACAAGAAGAACGACGTCGGTTGCGTCGATTGCCACAAGCTGCACCAGAAGCCGGGGCCGGGCTCCACCATTGCGCTGGCCAAGGACAACCCGACGGTGGCCCCGTTCCAGACCACGCAGCGCAAATTGCAGTACGAGACCTGCATTTCCTGCCACAAGCAGATCCGCACGCAGCTGCTCAAGCCCTCGCACCACCCGATCATCGAGGGCAAGCTCGCCTGCACCGACTGCCACAATCCGCACGGCGCGCTCTCGGAGAAGATGGTCAACGCCGAGTCGATCCCGCAGCTGTGCACCACCTGCCACACGGAAAAGCGCGGGCCGTTCGTCTGGGGCCACCCGCCGGTGGAGGAGAACTGCCTCACCTGCCATAACTCGCATGGTTCGAACCACGCGCGCCTGCTGGCCGAAAGAGCGCCCACCATCTGCCAGGACTGCCATGATGCGGCCCGTCACCCGGGGTCGGTCTATGACGCGAGCGGCGCCTGGATCCGGCCCGACGGGACCCCGAACCCGAGCGCAAATACGCGGCTCATCGCCCGCGGCTGCGTGAACTGCCACTACCACGTCCACGGCAGCAACGCGCCGGCCATGAAGGGCAAATTCTTCCTGAGATAAGAGGCGCTCATGAGAGCCAAACTGATAGCGATCCTGGTCGCCAATCTGCTGGCGGCATCGCCGCTCGCCTTCGCCGAGGAGGGCGACGTGCAGTGGTCCGGTTCGGTGACCGTTGGCGCGCGCATCGTCGACGACAAGGCGGACGACAACTCCAAGTTCAACGAGTATCGCGATGTGGGCTCGGGCGCCCTGTTCGGCGATTTCGAATTCCGCGGCCGCAGCGACCGGGGCTACCTCAACGTGTACGGCGAGAACTTCGGCCGGGAGAATCAGTACCTGGATCTGAAGGGCGGGGCTTACGGCGTGTTCAAGTACCGGCTCTACAGCGACGAGCTGCGCCACAACTTCGGTGCCGGGCCCGGCGCGCTTTCGCCCTTTTCCGGCATCGGCAGCGGCACGCTGAGCGCGACGCTGCCCAACTCGAACATCGCCACCTGGAACACTTTCGATCATTCCTACACGCGCCGGGACGTGGGCGGATTCGCGGAGTGGCAGGCGACCTCGCCCTGGTACTTCCGCGTCGACACGAACCAGGTGAAGCGCGAGGGCATCAACGTGTTCGCCGGCGCAAACGGCACGAGTCCCGGCAACGGCTTCACGGACCTGCCTGCGCCGATCGACTACGTCACGACCAATGTTTCCGGCGAGTTCGGCTATTCGACCAAGCGCGGTTCCTTCGCCGTCAACCTGCTGCATAGCAAGTTCGAGAACGGCCACGACGTGTTGCGCTGGAACAACGGCTTCTTTGCCAACGGTCTCGACACCACGGTGTTGCCGCCGGACAACAAGCTCTCGCGCCTCGGCGTGAACGGCACCCTGCGGCAGTTGCCGTGGAACTCGACGTTTGCCGGGCGGCTGATGTTCAGCCAGCTCACCAACGACGTCGCCGTGCAGCAGACGATGCTGCACACCGGCGGGGCGATCCTGCCTTCCTTTGCGACGCCGGGTACTTTCCACGGCGACATCAAGCGCACCAACCTGTCGCTGTCGTTCAGTTCCCGCCCGACGCGGAACGTGGACACGCGCGCGTACCTGGACTACGCGAAGGAGGAAAACGGCTCGTCGCACATGACCTTTCCGGGCACCGCCCTGACCGGCGGCCCGTGCACGGCGGTGAGCTGCTCGCCGGAACCCTACGACTACAAGAGGACCAAGGTCGGCGTCGAAGGCGGCTACCGCCTGTCGCGCGAGAACAAGCTCTCGGGCGGCCTGGAATACTCCGACGCCGAGCGTGATCGCATCGACTTCACGGCGACGAAAGACACGCGGTTCTTCGCGCAGTGGAAGAACAGCTCCGTCGACTGGCTCACCGGGCGCGTCAAGTATCAGGTCCTGTCGCGCAAGTCGGACTTCAATACCGACATCGTGGCCACCTCCGGCAACCCGACCGACCTGTACGTGCGTCGCTTCGACCTCGCCAACGTCAGTCAGAACCAGCTGAAACTGATCCTGGATGCGACAGTGGCGCCGCGGGTGGACCTGGGCTTCGAGGCCATCTTCAAGGACAACGACTACAAGGACACGCTGCTCGGGCGCACCAACGATACGCGCCAGGAGTACTACGTCAGTGCCTCCTTCGGCAATCCGAATGAATTCCGCGTGCTGGTGTTCGGCGACGTGGAGGTGACGAAGTACGAGTCGTTCCACCGCGTGGGTACGGGGCCCACTGCCGCGGATCCGTTCGCGGCGCCCACCGCGAGCACCTACAACTGGGGCGGCACCAGTGAGGACAAATCGTGGCAGCTCGGCCTGGGGATGGACTGGAAACCGCGCGAGCGCCTGACGCTCAAGGCCTCGCTGATCGTCGCGAAGACCGAGGGCACCGCCGACTTCTCGCCCGAGGTCGGGGGCGGGGGACCGTTCGCGTCGATTACCAACATCGACAACACGAAGCGCACGTCGCTCAACTTCAAGGGCATCTACGCCTACGACCGGAACTGGGAATTCACCGGCGGCTATGCCTATGAGAAGTACGAGTATGACGACATCGCCTACAACGGCACGCGGTACGTAACCACTGCGACCGCCACCGCCGGCGTCGTCACGGGGCAGTACTCCTTCCAGCCGTACAAGGCCAGCATCCTCTACGCAATGGCCAAGTACAACTTCTAGGCCGGCGGACAGCATTCGCGGCAACAACCTGCGGGATCCGCCCCCGCAGGTTTTTTTTGCCGGTGGCCGGCGTGGTTTTCTGCAAAAATAGCGCGCAATCAACACCCTGTGGGACACCATGCTGGAAGCGGCAGGACTGGAGTGCGTGCGCCAGCGGCGCACGCTGTTCGCCGGGCTGAGCTTTGCGCTCGGCGGCGGCGAAATGCTGCGCGTGGCGGGCGCGAACGGCAGCGGCAAGACGAGCCTGCTGCGCATCCTGTGCGGGCTGCTGGCCCCGCAGGGCGGCGAGGTACGCTGGCAGGGCGCGCCGATCCAGGGCCTGCGCGAGGAGTACGCGCGCCACCTCGTCTACCTCGGCCATGCGCCGGCGGTGAAGGACGAGCTCACCGCCGCGGAAAACCTGGCGATCGCCTGCCGCCTCGCCGGCCTGCGCACCGCGGCGGAATCCATCCGCGAGGCGCTGGCGCGCTTCGGCCTGAGCGGCGCTGCGCTCGTCAAGCGGCTCTCGCAGGGCCAGCGGCGCCGCGCGGCGCTCGCGCGCCTCGCGCTGAGCGCATCCACGCCGCTGTGGCTGCTCGACGAGCCCTTCACCGCCCTCGATACGGCGGGCGTGGCGATGCTGCGCGGCCTGATCGAAGCGCACACCGGGCGCGGCGGCGCGGTGGTCTATTCCACGCACCAGGATCCGGGCATGGCGGCCACGCGCGTCGTCGAGCTGGTCATTGCCTGACGTGCTCGACGCTGCGCGCACGATCGTCGCCCGCGACCTGCTGCTCGCGCTGCGCCGGCCGAGCGACGTCGGCACGGCGCTGCTGTTCTTCGTCATCGTGGCGAGCCTGTTTCCCCTGGGCATCGGCGCCGAGCCGAACCTGCTGCGCGCCATCGCGCCCGGCGTGATCTGGGTGGCGGCGCTGCTCTCGTCCATGCTGTCGCTTTCGCGCCTGTTCGCCGCCGACCACGCCGACGGCACGCTGGAGCAGATGCTGCTCGGCGTATCGCCGCTCGGCGTCGTTGCCGGCGCCAAGGTGCTTGCCCATTGGCTCGTGTCGGGATTGCCGCTGGTGGTGATCGCGCCCCTTATCGCCTTGCAGTATGACCTGCCTCAATCGCTCTACGGCACGCTTGCCTTATCATTGCTCCTCGGTACGCCGGTGCTCAGCCTGATCGGCGCCATCGGCGCGGCGCTCACGCTGGGCCTGCGCGGCGGCGGCGTGCTGCTCGCGCTGCTGGTGCTGCCGCTGTACGTGCCGATCCTCATCTTCGGCGCGGGCAGCGTGGACATGGCGTCGGCAGGGCTGTCGCCGCTGGGCCAGTTGCAGCTCCTCGGAGCGCTACTGGTGGTTTCCGCGGCGTTCGCCCCCTGGGCGATTGCCGCCGCGTTACGGATCTCTACGGAATGAGTGCAGCCATCAGGTGGTTCCGGTTCGCGTCGCCGCAGACGTTCTTCCCGCTCGCCGGGCGGATCGCGCTCGCCTGCTGGATCGGCGCCGCGCTGCTCGCGGCGGCCGGTCTGTACGTCGGTTTGTTCGTCGCGCCGACCGATGCGCAGCAGGGCGAGGCCTACCGCATCATCTTCATCCACGTGCCCGCCGCGTGGATGTCGATGTTCCTCTACGTGGTGATGGCGTTCTGGGCGGCGCTCGGCCTCGCCTTCAACACGCGCCTGTCGTCGATGATGGCGAGCGCGATCGCGCCCACCGGGGCGTGGATGACGTTCCTCGCGCTGTGGACCGGGGCGCTGTGGGGCCGGCCGACCTGGGGCGCCTACTGGGTATGGGATGCGCGCCTGACCTCGGAACTAATCCTGCT
>DASTTC010000203.1:0-7425 GCA_035760345.1 Burkholderiales bacterium
CGCGTCGCCTGGAAGTAGCGCCGCGCCAGCAGCACGAGCGGCACCAGGCTCACGGCGACGATCACCAGCGAGGGCACGGCGGCTTCGGCAAGCCGCTCGTCCTGCGCCAGGTGATAGGCCTCGACGGCGAGGGTATCGAAGTTGAAGGGCCGCAGCGCGAAGGTCGCAGGCAGCTCCTTCATCACGTCGACGAAGACGAGCAGCGCCGCAGTGGCGAGGCTGGGCGCCATCAGCGGCGCGTGCACTCGCGCCAGCGCCGCCGTCGGCGAGGCGCCGAGGCTGCGCGCCGCATCCTCCATGCTGGGCGTGATGCGCCCGAGCCCAGCTTCCGTGGTTTGCAGAGCCACCGCGAGAAAGCGCACCAGCAGGGCGTAGACCAGCGCGGCGAGGGTGCCCGTGAACAGCAGCCCCGCCTTCGCCCCCGTCAGGTCCTCGAGCACGCCGGCGAGCCAGTTGTCCAGGCGTCCCAGCGGCACCAGCACGCCCACGGCGATCACGGCACCGGGCACCGCGTAGCCGAGCGCGGCGACACGGTTGGCGGCCGTGGCGATGCGGCCCTTGGAGAGCCGGGCGGCGTAGGCGAGGACCACCGCAAGGAACACCGCGGCCAGCGCCGTCACCCCGGAAAGCGTGAAGCTGTTGCCGATGAGCGCGAACAGGCGCGCCTCGGCACGCGCCTCCGGGCTCGCGAGGGCCAGATCGACGAGTATGGCCGTCGGCAGCACGAACCCCATCAGCACGGGCAAGGCGCAGGCGAGGCTGGCGAGCCCCGCGCGCGCGCCGCGCAGTTGCTGTGGCGGGACGGGCTTGGCGGGCGCCGTCCCGTGGTATGCCGAACGCCCGCGCGTGACACGCTCGAGCGCGAGCACCACGACGACGAAGCCAAGCAGGCAGGTGGCCAGTTGCGACGCGGCGATCGCATCGCCCATCCCGAACCAGGCTTTGAAGATGCCGGTGGTGAACACTTCCAGCGCGAAGTACGACACCGTGCCGAAGTCGGCCAGCGTCTCCATCAGCGCCAGTGCCGTACCGGCCGCGACCGCGGGCCGCGCCAGCGGCAACCCTACGCGCCAGAAGCTGCCCCAGGCGCCATAGCCCGCCAGGCGACCCGCCTCGATCGCGCTGCGCGGCATCTCACGGAACGCGGTGCGAGCAATGAGATACACGTAGGGATACAGCGCGAAAGAGAGCACGACGGCGGCGCCGCCGAGCGAACGGATCTCGGGGAACCAGTACTCGCGCGGCCCCCAGCCCGTGAGCGCGCGCAGCGCCGATTGCACCGGCCCCGTGAACTGCAGCCAGTCGGTGTAGGCGTAAGCCAGCACGTACGCGGGCATGGCAAGCGGCAGGACCAGCGCCCACTCCAGCACGCGCACGCCGGGAAAGCGGTAGTTCGCGACGAGCCAGGCCGACACCACGCCGATCGACATCACGCCGCAGGCGACCAGCGCGACCAGGAGCGCCGTATTCCCCGCGTAGCGCGCGAGCAGCGTGCGCGCGATGTGATTCCACGCCTCGCCCGCCGGTTGCAGCACGCTCGCGGCGACCATCAGGATCGGCAGCGCGAGCAGTAACGCAACCGCGACGGATAGAGCCCGCCCCCCACGCCTAAGGGATTGAATAGTAAGCACTCGGCATTCTAACAAGAACGATTATTGTTCCTCGGTGCCGTACAATGATGGCGCCCATGATGCAACTCGAAATCCGCGGGCTGGTGCACGGCTACAACGGCAAGGAGGTCGTGCGCGTGCTCGACGTCGCGCTCGCGCGCGGCGCCATCGGCTGCCTGCTCGGCCCCAGCGGCTGCGGCAAGACGACGGTGCTGCGTTGCATCGCCGGCTTCGAGCCCATTCGCGCCGGCCGCATCCTGCTGAACGGCGCGTTGGTCTCCGGTCCCGGGGTCATGTTGCCCCCCGAGTCGCGCCGCATCGGCATGGTGTTCCAGGACTACGCGCTGTTTCCGCACCTCACAGTGGCGCGCAATATCGCTTTCGGCCTGCACGGCGCGACGGGGGCGGCGCGCGAATCCCGCGTGCGCGAACTCGCCGAGCTCACCGGGCTCGCCGATGCCCTCGGCCAGTACCCGCACGAGCTCTCCGGCGGCCAGCAACAGCGCGTGGCGCTGGCGCGTGCGCTCGCGCCGCGGCCCGAGCTGCTGCTGCTCGACGAGCCGTTCTCGAACCTGGACGTGGACCTGCGCAAGCGGCTGTCGCTGGAGGTGCGCGAGATCATCAAGGCGAGCGGCGCCACCGCGATGCTCGTGACGCACGACCAGAACGAGGCCTTCGCCGTGGCCGACGAGATCGGCGTCATGCGCGACGGGCGCATCGAGCAGTGGGACAGCGCCTACAACCTCTACCATCGCCCGGCTAATCGCTTTGTCGCCGACTTCGTCGGCCAGGGCGTGTTCCTGCCGGCGAAGGTGCTCAACGCGCGCCAGATCGAGATCGAGCTCGGCACGCTCGAAGGCAATATCCCCAACGCCTGCGAAATCGGCTGCGACGCCTGCGGCAAGGGCTGCCGCGCCGACATCCTGCTGCGGCCCGACGACGTGGTGCACGACGACAACGCCCCGACGCAAGCCGAGGTCGTGCACAAGGCGTTTCGCGGCGCCGACATCATGTACACGCTCAAGCTCGCGAGCGGGCGCCGCGTGCTCGCGCTCGTGCCGAGCCACCACAACCACGCGCTGGGCGAAAGTATCGGCATTCGCCTCGACGTCGACCACGTGGTGGTGTTCCAGCCCGAGGGCTAGTCGGTCACGTTATAGATCGCCCGCAGGTCGACCTTGAAAGCCTTGCCGGCCAGCTCGCGGGGAATCGGCACCAGGGGTTGGGCGTTCTCGAACATCTGCAGTGCGTTCCGGTCGAGGAGCGCATAGCCGGAGCTTTGCGTCACCCGCAGGTCCGCGATGCGGCCGTTCGCGCCGATCCGCATCGTCAGCTTCACCTCTCCCGTCCAATTGTTGTCGACGGCGGCGCGCGGATAGCGCTCGATGCGCTTGGCGGTATTGACCACGTCGTTGGTGTAGCGAAGCACCACGGCCGTGTCGGTTTCAGGCTTCGGCGCGGGCGGCGGCACGGCGTCGCGCATGTCGATGTGCGGCGTTGGAGATGGGGTGGGGGTGGGCGCAGGAGCCGGAGCGGGCGCAGGAGCCGGAGCGGGCGCAGGAGCCGGGGCAGGTTCGGGAATCGGCAATGGGGCCGGCGCGGGGGGGGATTGGGGCTCGGGTACGCGAACCGGTTCGGGCTTTGCCACCGGCGCGGGTTTCCTGGGCTCAGGCTGGCGGATTTCCTTCGCGGGGGCCGGCGGCGTCGGCGCGGCCGCCGGCGGCTCCAGCCGCTGCACGCGCGCGATCAACGGTTCGGGCTCGGGCGGCAGGAGCGCGGAGAACTCGCGCCACTGGGGCAGAGCGGCAAGCAGCAGCGCGTGCAGCACGAGGGACGCGAAGACGGCGAACCCGAAAGCGCGGTTCGCCGACTCGCGCATGGGCGCTACTCGCGCCGCATCGCCCGCCATACCTTCTCGGGCGTGAGCGGCATCTCCAGGTGCAGGACGCCGAATGGCGCCAGCGCATCGAGCACCGCGTGCACGACGGCAGGGACCGCGCCGATGGTGCCGAGCTCGCCGCAGCCCTTCACCCCGAGCAGGTTCGTGGTGCAGGGCACGCTCTGGTCGAAGGCGTTCGCCATCGGCGGGAACTGGTCGGCGCGCGGCACGCAGTAGTCCATCATCGAGCCGGTGAGCAGCTGGCCGCTGTCGTCGTAGACCGCCTGCTCGTAGAGCGCCTGGCCGACGCCCTGCGCCATGCCGCCCTGGATCTGCCCCTCGACGATGGCGTGGTTGATGATGCGGCCGATGTCGTCCAGGCTCGACAGCCGCGCGATCGTCACCACGCCGGTATCGGGATCGATCTCCACTTCGCAGGCCTGCGCGCCGTTGGGCCACGACGGGGTGGACGGCGTCTGTGTCGCCGACACGCGCACGCGCCTGTCCGCCTGGCGCGATGCAAGCTCCGCCAGGCCGAGCGACTTGTCCGTGCCGGCGATGACGAAGCGTCCGTCGCGAAACTCGATGTCGGCGGCGGCCGCTTCCAGCACCTCGGCGGCGAGGTCCTTGCCGCGCACGATCAGCGTGCGGCCCGCCGCCACCACCGCCGAGCCGCCGACGAACGCGGAGCGCGAACCGACGCTGCCCACGCCATTGGCGCGGTCGGTGTCGCCCTGCACGAGGGTCACGCCCTTTGCCGGGATCTGCAGCACTTCGGTGATGAGCTGCACGTACGTGGTCTCGAGCCCCTGCCCCATGGCCTGCGTGCCCGAGAACACGGTCACGTGGCCCTGCTCATCGACTTCGATGTCGACCGTTTCGGTAGGAAGCGCGCCGGTCCACTCCAGGTAGGCGGACAGGCCGCGGCCGCGCAGCTTGCCCTGCTGCTTCGAGGCCGCGGCGCGCGCGGGATAGCCCTTCCAGTCGGCCCCCTCGAGGAGCCCGTCCAGCATGCGCGGGAAGTTGCCCGCGTCGTAGATCTCGCCCGCGTGCGTGGTGTAGGGAAAATCGCCCGGCTGCAGCAGGTTGCGCTTCCTGATCTCGACCGGATCGATGCCCATCTCGCGGCCCGCTTTCTCCACCAGGCGCTCGATCAGGTAGTTGCCTTCGGGGCGGCCCGCGCCGCGGTAGGCGCCGGTGGCCATGGTGTTGGTGAGCACGCCCTGGAAGTGGTAGTCGACCACGGGCACGCGGTACACCGAGGTCGCGACCTTGGCCACCATCATGAGCGGGATCATGGCCGAGGAGCCCACCGGCACCGCGCCCATGTTGCCGAGCGAGTGCAACTTGAGCGCCAGGATGCGCCCGTTCTTTTCCAGCGCGAGCGCGGCCTTGAAGTGCATGTCGCGGCCCATGTGCGCGGCAAGGAACTCTTCGCTCCGGTCGCCGCGCCAGCGCACCGGGCGGCCGAGCTTTTTCGCCGCGTAGGCGACGAGCACTTCCTCCGGCGTCAGCCCGGTCTTCATGCCGAAGCCCCCGCCGATATCGCCGTTGACGATGCGGAAGTCCGCGCTGTTGCCGCCGAAGGCGGCCGCCATCAGGTCGCGCGCGCCGGTGGGCTGCTGGCACTGCGTGTAGACGGTGGTGCGTCCGCCCTGGTGCACGCCGATCGAGCAGCGCGGCTCCATCGCCACGGCGACGAGGCGCTGGTTGTGCAACTCGATCTCGGTGACGTGCGCGGCGCGCGCGAAGGCGGCCTGCGCCTCCTGCGGCTTGCCATAGCGCGTCTCGGCCCCGATGTTGCCGGGCGCCTCGGGCCACAGTTGCGGCGCCCCGGGCTTCACCGCCTCGCGCGGATCGACCACGCAGGGCAGATCCTGGTACTCGATCTCGGCAAGCTCGGCGGCGTCTTGCGCCTGTGCGCGCGTCTGTGCCACCACCGCCACCACCGGGTGGCCGCAATAGAACGCGCGCTGCGCCGCGAGCGGCGTGCGCGGCGGCGCCGACATCGGCTGCCCGTCGGCGCGCTTGAACAGCGGCGGCGTCGGAATGTGCTTCACGCCGTCGGCGGCGAGCTCGGCCATGGTCCACGCGGCGAGTACGCCGGGGGACTTGCGCACCGCGGCGAGCTCGACCGACTTGATCTTCGCGTGCGCGTAGGGCGAACGCACCACGACCAGCGCCGCCTCGTGTTCGAAGCGCCGGTCGTCGCTGAACAATCCCTTGCCCACCAGCAGGCGATCGTCCTCGAGCCGCTTTTGCGTGCGCGAGGCGCCAAAGCGGGCGGATTCGGGATCGAACTGGATCTGGGGGGCATTCATCTCAGCGTCCACGGTAAACGAAAAAAAGCGCCCCGCGCGGGGGCGCTCGACCTTCCAGGGAGGAGTTTACCGCGGGTGCCGGGCTATGCCTCCTGCATGCCCTTGGCCGGCAGCGGGCGCTTGCCCAGGCGCTTCACCAGCGCCTCCCACATCGTGCCGGTGTCGTTGCTGAAGACCAGCGCGGCGTCGGGCTCGGACGTGTACCAGTAGCCGGAGTCGAGCTCGGCGGCGAGCTCGCCCGGGCGCCAGCCGACGAAGCCGGCGAAGTAGCGCGCGTCGTTCGGCGTCTGCTCGATGATGCGGTCGACCACCTCCGCCTGCGCGGTGACGTGCAGGTCGCCGAACAGGCGTACCGAGGGCGCGCCCGGATCGCGCGCCACGATGGCGAAGATCGCATTCACGCGCTCGGGGCCGCCGAAGAAGACCGGGTCGGCGACCTTGGCCGAGGGCGCATGCCCGGGAAACAGCGCGCCGAGCGTCATCTCGGTAGCGCGATTGAGAATGAAGCCGATGTGCTGACCGCCCATCGGCACCACCAGGACCGCTGTGTGGTTGTACGGGCCCTGCAGCTCCGGCTTGGCCACGAGCAGGAGCGGCTTGCCGAGGTCCTGCGCGTGCGCCGCGGCGGTGCCCAGGACCAGGAGGATCGCGACGAAGAGGTGCTTCAGCATGGCGTCCTCCTCAGTGCAGGGTGCGGGCGAAAGTGCGGCCGCGCAGCAGGTTGGTGGCCTCCGGCCTTTCGTCAACCAATTCGTAGAGCGCCTGCGAGATCTCGTCCACGAGCGCCGCGGCCTGCTCGCCGTTCAGCGGCTGGTGCCAGACGACGTCGGCGAGGTACAGGCCGACCTGCAGGTCGGCCAGCGCGCGCGCGCGCGTGGCGCTGTCCGCGGGCTGCACCGTGAAGCCGTGCAGCGCCGGGCAGCGCTGGAACAGCGTCGCCAGCCGCGCGGCGAGGTCGTACTCCAGCCCGATGACGTCGGTACGTTGCTGTAGCGAGCTCATGGGTTACCTCCTGCGCCGCCAGCATCGCGCGCCGGGAGCCGTGGGTCGAGGAACGAGTCCCGTACACCACAGTCTCTGACGCGGCGCGGCGACGAACGGAGCGCGGCGTCTGACGTGCGGTCGATGCGTACGGTGAAAGATTTGCTTTTCATGGCTCCCACCCTAGGCCTGGGTGGGCGCGCCGGCAGTGCGTTAAGGCACAGATTCCGGCGGGTCGTGAGACCGCCCGGCGATCAGAAGACCAGACCCGGCAGGTAAGTGGCGATCCCCGGGAAAATCGCGACCAGGACCACGGCGAAGAGCAGAATCACCCAGTAGGGCGTCGAGCTGGCGAAGATGCGCCAGATCGAGATGTCCGGGTCGTCGATCGAACTCTTCACGGTGTAGACGAGGATGCCGAAGGGCGGCGTCAGCAGGCCGGCCTCGATGGCGAGGATGCCGATCACGGCGAATGCGATCGAGTCGAAGCCCGCGGCGACGGCGATGGGCTCGAAGATGATGACCGTGAGCAGCATGATGGAGATGGAGTCGATCATCATGCCGAGCACGAACCAGATGCCGATCATGATCGCCAGGACCAGGACCGGGGTCAGGCCGCTGTGCACGAATGCAT
>DASTTC010000204.1:0-2378 GCA_035760345.1 Burkholderiales bacterium
CAGCGTCGCGACGGCCGAAAGTAGATATCTCAAAAAGGTAGAATCCCCGCTCACGCCCCGGTAGCTCAGTGGATAGAGCAGCCCCCTCCTAAGGGGCAGGTCGCACGTTCGATTCGTGTCTGGGGCGCCAAGTATAGCCGCGGGCGCGCTACGCGGCCGCGCGCACGAGCGCGTTGCGCCGCCGCAGGATCCAGTAGCCGACGAACAGGCCGACCACGACGCCGGCCATCGCCGCCACCTGCCGGTCGGGGTGGAACAGCACCACCATGGCGACGGCGGCGAGCGCGCTGCGCAGCCCCAGGTCGACGGCGCGCGATGCCGCGAACTGCGCCTGGATGCTGAAGGACACGCCGATGGTCGTGACCATCAGCAGCAGCATGGCGCCGATCTGCGCCACGCCGGGCTCCAGGACCAGCTCCGGGCGCGTGAACACGCCAACCATCAGGATAAACAGCGACACGCAGATCGTGATCGCGCGGAACAGCGTCTGCGCGAAGGAAGCGTCCGCGATCTTCGCCGTCACCGCGGCGGAAACGGAGGTCGGCGGCGTGACCTCGCCCCACACCGCCAGGAAGAACGCGAAGAAGTGCACGACCCAGGGGTCCACGCCCATCTTCACCATGGGAGGCGCGACCACCAGGGCGGTGATGATGTAGGTCGGGGCCGGGGGCAGCCCGGTGCCGAGCAGCGCGCCGAAGAAGAACGCGACCAGCGCCATGGCCGCGAGATTGACGCCGGCGGCGGCGATCAGCAGCGAGCCGATCTTGGTCGGCACGCCGGTGATGACCAGTGCGCCGGTCATGATGGAAAGCGTCGCCAGCAGCAGCGTCAGCTCGGAGGTCATTTCGGCGAAGTAACGCACGAAGCGCCGCAAAATGCCGAGCAGGTCGCGCCAGGTCCGGCCGGCCGAGCACAGGATCGCGATCAGCTGCGCACCCGTCAGCAGAGCGCCGACCGCGAGGAAGACGTAGAGCGCGGCGAACATGGGCGCAAGATGCAGCAGCGCCATCACGCCGATCAGCCCGGCGATGACGCCGACGAAGGCCGCGAGGTTCATCCAGTCCGTCCACAGCATGCGCTCGGCCACGACCACGCCGAGGCGCGCGCGGTAGCGCGTCGAGATCAGATAGACGGAAACGCTGACGCCCACGTAGTAGATCAGCGCCGGCGCGTAGCCGCGCGCCACCACGTCGAAGTAGCTGCGACCGAGGAACTCCGCCATGAGGAAGGCGGCGATGCCCATCACCGGCGGCATGAGCTGGCCGCCGAGCGACGAGGCGGTCTCGATCGCCGCGGCGGTGGCGCGCGGCATGCCCGCGCCGATCATCGCCGGGATGGTGGCCGAGCCGACGGTGATGGCGTTCGCCGCGCCGCTGCCGCTCACCGTGCCCACGCCCATCGAGCCGAGCACTGCGGACTGCGGCAGGGCGTGCGGCGAGCGCGCGGCGATCTGCTTGGAGCCCCGCAGGATCGAGTCGACGCAGCCGAAGGCGCGCAGCACCGAGAGCACGAGGATGAACGAGCCGATCAGCGTAAGCGCGAGCTGCGACAGGTTGGAGAAGATGCCGGTGGACATCTCGACGCTCATCGCGCTGACGATCCGCTCCCACGACAGGCCCGGATGGAAGAACATGCCGGGCACGTGGCGGCCGTAGACCGCATAGACGATGAGCAGGATGTTGAGGACGAACAGCGCCATGTGGTGGCGGCGCGCGTACTCCATGACCAGCAGGGCCATCAGCCCGCCCATGGTCAGGTCGGTCGCGTTCCAGATGCCGGCGCGCACCGTGCCGATCTGCTCGTACTCCACAAACATGTAAACCGCGACCGCCACCGAGACGACGACGTAGATCGCGGCCAGCCCGTAGCCCAGCGGCGCCGGCAGCCGCGGATAGAACTCGCCGCGCTGCACCTCGTCCAGCGTGAACAGGATGAAGGTCACCGGCACCAGCGTGATGGCAAGCAGCGTCGGCCCGCCTTCGCTGGTCCAGTAATAGGCGAGCAGATAAACGAAGAAGAACAGCGCGGTCAGGGTGTACAGCCACCCCGCGGCGCGGCGCGGCAACGGCAGGCGATCTTGCGTCATCGTGCTCACGTGACCCTTCTACAAGCAAAGGGGACGGGCGGCCGAGCCGCCCGTCCCCTCGCGATCAGCTCAGGCAGTTCCGGTTCCTTACTTCGCGATCCGCGAGTCCCACTTCGCGTCCCAGACGCCCTTCTCGCGCATGTACTTGGCGAGGCCGGGGTGGATCGGCACGTAGTCGACCGACGACTGCACGCCGAGGCGCTGCATCCCGGGCATGTCCTTCGCGATCTGCGAGAAGCCCGGGTCGGACTTGACCAGGTCGCCGAGGTTCTTCTCGACCACCTTCAGCATC
>DASTTC010000205.1:0-3931 GCA_035760345.1 Burkholderiales bacterium
CACCTGTTTCCGTTCGAGCACCCGATGGTGGCCGCGGGCGCGGTGGAGGAACTGCTGGTCAGGCTGTCAGCTCGACCTTGATCGAGGGCGCGGCGCGCAGGGTCTGGTACACGACGCAGTAGCGTTCCGTCAGCTGCAACAGCTTGTCGAGCTGCTCGCGGCCGGCGTCGGTATCGAGGACGAACTTCAGGCGGATGTCGCGAAAGCCTACCGGCGCATCCTTCGCCACGCCGAGCGTGCCGCGGAAATCGAGGTCGCCCTCAGCGCGCACTTCGCCGCCGCGCAGCTCGATGCCCAGAGCCGTCGCCACCGCGCTCAGCGTCACGCCGGCGCAGGCCACGAGCGCTTCCAGCAGCATGTCCCCCGAGCAGGCGAGCGTGCCCGTGCCGCCGCTCGCCGGGTGCAGGCCGGCCTGCACCAGCGCGCGGCCCGTCTGCACGTTGCAGCTCACCCCTTCGCCGATGCGACCCTCGGCCCGTAGCGTAACCACTGCCGCCCCGGCGTCGGACCGGTAGCGCTCCTTGATCGGCGCCTGCAGGGCGCGCAGCTCGTCGGCGTTCATGCGTGTGTTCTCCTCAGGTGCTGCGGCCGCGCTTCTCGCGCAGCCGCGCCTTGGCCGCTTCCATGTAGATCTCGACCCCGACCATGTTGGGGTTCACCTCGAGCGCGCGCTGGAACCACTCGATCGCCTGCTCGTAGTTCTCCAGCGCGAGGTGGATCTGCCCGTAGCCGGCGAGCGCGCCGAAGTGCTGCGGGTTGCGCTTCATCACCTCGTCGCAATCGGCGAGCGAGCTTTGATGATCGCCTGCCATGAAATGCGCCGTGGCGCGCCGGTTCCAGCCCTCGGCGAAGTCCGGCCGGCGCTGGATCACCTCCGAGAACGTCGCGATCGCTTCGGGGGTGTGGCCGGCGTGCATCTGCTCGGTGCCCCGCGCGACGAGCTGGTCGATTGCGGCGTCCCCCGAGCGGCTCCAGAGCAGCCACAGGCCCTGCTCCGCGTAGCCGCGCACGAACGGGCTGTCGTCGCGCAGGCGCTCGAGCAGCAGCGCCGCGTCCGGCATGCCGCCGTGGTGGGCGATCCACACCACCGCCTCGGCGCGGCGTTCCGTGGCGGTATCCTTGAGGGCGGCAAGCGCCTGCTCGCGGGACTCGGGCGGGGCCGGGAATGCCGCGGGCGCGTAAAGTGTTAGCGCCAGCACGGCAAGCAGATTCAGGAACCTGGACATGAAAGGTGAACACATGACCGCTGGAATTCGTCCGCTGATGATAGCCCTGTTGCTGTTCCCCGTCGTCGCGCCCGCTGCGGACGATCCCGCTACCTCCGCCGACCCCGTGCTGCAGTCGGCAAGGCAGGCGGTCGCGGGCCGGGACTATGCCAAGGCCGCCGGCATTCTGCGCGAGGCGCTGGCGAAGGCGCCGGCGAACGCCGATTACCACAACCTCTACGCCTACGCGGTGCGCAAGGGCCCGAACCCCGACCTGGACCTGGCCTTCAAGCACTACAACGAGGCGCTGCGTATCGAGCCCAAGCACCGCGGCGCGCACGAGTACATCGGCGAGGCCTATCTCATGGTGGGCAACGTGCAAAAGGCGCGCGAGCACCTCACGCGGCTCGACCGCCTGTGCTTTTTCGGCTGCACGGAATACACCAGCCTGAAGCAGGCGGTGCGGGACTACGAGTCGAAACAGAAGTGATAGGGTCGGCGGGCCGGATAAACTCCGGCCCATGAGACCGAGCTTCGTCTTCATCCTCGCCGACGACCTAGGCTACGCCGACCTCGGCTGCTATGGCGGCCGGTCTGACTGCTCTCCGGTGCTCGACCGCATGGCGCGCGGGGGCCTGCGCTTCACCGAGGGCTACGCCAACTCCTCGGTGTGCTCCCCGACGCGCTTTGCGCTCGCCACCGGGCGCTGGCAGCATCGCCTGCGCGGCGGCGCCGACGAGCCGATCTCGGGCAAGACGCGCGGCAACCCGGTGCTGGCGCTCCCGCCCTCGCACCCGACGCTCGCGTCCCTGCTGCGCGACGCGGGCTACGCCACGGCGCTGGTGGGCAAATGGCACCTCGGCTACCCGCCGCACGCCCACCCGCTGAAGAGCGGCTACCAGGAGTTCTTCGGCTCGTTCTCCGGCGGCTTCGACTATTTCACGCACCACGACACTGCCGGCGTGCACGACCTGTGGGAGGGCGAAAAGGAGGTTCACCTCACGGGCTACATGACCGACCTGGTCAGCGAGCGCGCGCTCGACTACGTGCGCCGGGCGCAGGCGCCGTTCCTGCTCTCGCTGCACTACTCGGCGCCGCACTGGCCCTGGGAAGCGCGCGGCGACGAGGCCGAGGCGAAGCGCATCGAGAAGATCGCGCACACCGACGGCGGCTCGGTGGCCACCTACCGCAAGATGATCCACCACATGGACGAAGGTATCGGCCGGGTGCTCGCCGCGCTGCCCGATCCGCAGAACACGCTGGTCGTATTCACCAGCGACAACGGCGGCGAGCGCTACTCCGACACCTGGCCGCACGTCGGCAAGAAGATGGACCTGCTGGAGGGCGGCATCCGTGTTCCGTATATCGTGCGCTGGCCTTCGACCGTGAAGCCGGGCGGGGTCACGGCCCAGCTCGCGATCACCATGGACTGGGTGGCCACCTTCCTCGAGGCGGCGGGTGTCGCGCCGCACCCGGACTATCCGCTCGACGGCATGAGTTTGCTCCAGGTTCTGAAGGATCCCGCAGCGAGCGTCGCGCGCGACCTCTTCTGGCGCATGAAGCACCGCGCGCAGCGCGCGGTACGCTCGGGCGACTGGAAGTACTTCGCCAGCGAGGACGGCGAATTCCTGTTCAACCTGGCCGTCGATTCCCGCGAGCGCGCCAACTACGCGAAGCGCGAGCCGGCGAAGCTCGCCGAGCTCAAGGCGAAGTACGAGGCATGGGAGAAGTCGATCCCGCCGATCCCGGAAGACGCGGCGGTCAACATCCCCTTCACGCGCGCCGAGCTCGCGCACCCCGGCTGACGTGGCCGAGTCGCTCGACATCGCGGTCCTGCCCGGCGACGGCATCGGCGTCGAGGTGACGGCTGCCGCGCTCGAAGCGCTAGCCGCGCTCGAGCGCAAGGTGGGCGGCTTCGAGCTCTCGTTCACGGAACATCCGTGCGGCGCGCGCTGCTACGCCGAAACCGGCACGGCGCTGCCCGAGCCGACGCTGCGCGCCTGCGAGCGCGCCGACGCGATGCTCTTCGGCGCCGGGGGCCTGCCCGACATCCGCTACCCCGACGGCACCGAGATCGGCCCGCAGCTCGAGCTGCGCAACCACCTCGAGCTCTACGCCGGCGTGCGCCCCATCCGGCCGCTGCCCGGGCTGCCGCTGCCGCTCGCGAGCGCCCGCGCGGCCGAGATCGACCTCGTGCTCGTGCGCGAGCAGACCGAAGGCCTGTTCTTCGCGCGCGGCCGGGGCGAGGTGCGCGGCGACGATGAAGTGCGCGACACGATGTCGATTACCCGGAAAGGCACGGCGCGCGTCGCCGACTTCGCGCTGCGGCTCGCCGAGCGGCGCAAGGCACGCGGCTGGCCGGGGCGCGTCACCTGCGTGGACAAGGCGAACGTGTTCGCGTCGATGGCGTTCTTCCGCAAGGTGTTCGAGGAGCGCGCGCGCGCGCATCCGGGCGTGCAGGCCGACTGCGCCTACGTGGATGCCACCGCGCTCAACCTCGTCATGAAGCCCTGGAGCTTCGACGTGCTCGTCACCGAGAACATGTTCGGCGACATCCTCTCGGACCTGACTGCCGCGCTCGTCGGCGGCATGGGCATGGCGCCCTCGGGCGACATCGGCGAGCGGCATGCGCTGTTCCAGCCCGCGCACGGCTCGGCGCCCGACATCGCGGGGCAGGGCAAGGCCAATCCGACGGCCATGCTGCTATCGGTGGTGATGATGCTCGA
>DASTTC010000206.1:0-3017 GCA_035760345.1 Burkholderiales bacterium
GCGCGCTGTGGCTGCGCACCACCGACTACGGCGACGACAAGGACCGCGTGGTGCGCAAGTCCGACGGCAGCTACACCTATTTCGTGCCCGACGTCGCGTATCACGTGACGAAGTGGGAACGCGGCTTCGCCAAGGTGATCAACGTACAAGGCACCGACCATCACAGCACCGTGACCCGCGTACGCGCCGGCCTGCAGGCCCTGAACCTTGGCATTCCGTCGGGCTATCCCGACTACGTGCTGCACAACCTCGTCAAGGTGGTGCGCGGCGGCGAGGAAGTGAAGATCTCCAAGCGTGCCGGCAGCTACGTGACGCTGCGCGACCTGATCGACTGGGTGGGCCGCGACGCCGTGAGGTTCTTCCTCGTGTCGCGCCGCGCCGACTCGGACTTCGTGTTCGACGTCGATCTCGCGCGCTCCCAGACCGAGGAGAATCCCGTGTACTACGTGCAGTACGCGCACGCGCGCGTCTGCAGCGTGTTCTCGCAGTGGGGCGGGGACGCCGCTGCGCTTGCCGGGCGGCCGCTCGACGCCCTCGCGGGCGCGCGCGAAGGCGCGCTCATGCGGCGCCTGGCGGAGTTTCCCGGGATGCTGGAAGAAGCGGTGCACGAGCTTGCGCCGCATTCGATCGCGTACTACCTGCGCAGCCTCGCAGGAGAGTTCCACAGCTACTATAATGCCGAGCGCATCCTGGTCGAGGACGAGGCGACGCGCATGGCGCGCCTGGCGCTGTGCGCCGCGGTCCGCCAGGTGCTCGCCAACGGGCTCGCGCTGCTCGGCGTGAGCGCCCCTGAAAGGATGTGATGGCGGCAATACCGCATGCGACGGCACGCAAGGGCTCCGGAGGCGGTTTCCTCGTGGGCATGTTCGTGGGCCTGCTCATCGGCTTGGCCCTCGCGCTGGGCATCGCCCTGTATCTCAACAAGACGCCGATTCCGTTCATGAGCGGCGCAAAGCCCCCGGCGCAAGTCAGCCAGGATGCTGGCATGCCGCCGCTCGCCGGCCTGCCGCAGGGCGGCCAGAAGCCCGCCGCGCCCGCGCCCGCCGCCAAGGCACCCGAGAAGCCGCGCTTCGACTTCTACAAGATCCTGGCGGGCGGCGAGGAGCCGCTCAGCGATCGCGAGCTGCGCGAGCGCCTGCGCGCCGCCCAGAGCCCCAAGCCCGATCCGATCGCGGCCGCCGCCCCGCCGGACGTGTACTTCATCCAGGCGGGGGCCTTCCAGAACCCGGCCGACGCGGACAACCAGAAGGCGCGCCTCGCGATCCTGGGATTCGAGTCGAACGTCGAGCCCACCAATCTGCCGGACAAGGGCCTGTTCTATCGGGTGCGCCTGGGCCCTTACACGAAAGTTGACGAACTGAACCGCGTGCGGCAGGCGCTGGCGCAGAACGGAATCGATGCCAACCTGGTCAAATTGAAGGACCCCACCAGCCGGAAGGTAAATTGAGATGAATCTGCGCCGCCGCTTGCTCATCGCTGCGCTGGGCCTCGCGCCCGTCGCGGGCTTCGCCCAACCGCGCCTGCCCGCCGCCGGCACCGATTACAACGAGCTGCAGCCGACCCAGCCCGTCGATGCCCAGGGCAAGGTCGAGGTGCTGGAATTCTTCTGGTACGGCTGCCCGCACTGCTACACGCTCGAGCCGATGCTGGAGAACTGGATCGCGCGCCTGCCTGCCGACGTGCAGTTCCGGCGCATACCGGCGGTGCTCAACGACGGCTGGGCGCGCGAGGCCGCCGTGTATTTCGCGTTCGAAGCGCTGGGGGTGCTCGAGCGCCTGCACCGGCCTTTCTTCGACGCCATCCACCGCGAGCGCATCAACACGCGCAATCCGGCGACCCTTGCGGACTGGCTGCGCAAGCACGACGTGGATCCGAAGCGCTTCGAAGAGGCCTACAAGTCCTTCGGCGTGCAAAGCAAGGTGCGCCGGGCGGCGCAGGTCTCGGTCGCCTATCGCATCGACGGCACGCCGGCGATGGCGGTGCACGGGCGCTACACCGTGAGCGCCGGCCAGGGCCGTACCCAGGCCGGCATGCTGAGCACCACGGACTACCTGATCGGCGTGGCGCGCAAGCAGGCCTGAGCGGGGCCCGGGCGCTTGGCCCGCATCGTTTCGCTGGTGCCTTCGCTCACCGAGCTCGCCTGCGAGCTCGGCCTGGCGGACGAGCTGGTGGGCCGCACCGGCTTTTGCATCCATCCGCGGCAAGCCCTGCGCCGCGTGCCCAAGGTCGGCGGCACGAAGTCCGTGAACCTGGACAAGGTGCGCGCGCTCGAGCCCTCGCATGTCGTCCTTAACGTCGACGAGAACCGTAAGGAGGACGCTGACGCGCTCGCACGCTTCGTGCCGAACCTCGTCGTCACGCATCCGCTCGCACCGCTCGACAACCTCGCGCTGTACCGCCAGTTCGGCAGCGTCTTCGGGCGCGAGCGCGAGGCCGAGGCGCTGTGCGCGCGCTTCCAGGCGGCGTACGACGGGGCGGCGGCGGCAAGGCTGCCCGAGCGGCGCGTGCTCTATCTCATCTGGAAGGATCCCTGGATGACGGTGTCGCCCGATACCTACATTTCGCGCACGCTGGCCGTGTTTGGCCTGCGCACCGTGCCCGAGGCGGTGACGACGCGCTATCCGGAGATCGAAGACCTGCACGGCGTCGATGCAGATCTCGTACTGCTTTCCTCGGAGCCTTACCGATTCCGAGATCAGCACCGGCGCGACGTGGAAGCGCTCACTGGCAAGCCCGCGCTGCTGATCGACGGCGAGATGACCTCCTGGTACGGGCCGCGCGCCATCGCGGGCCTCGCCTACCTGCGCGATTTCACGGCGCGAGCAGCCCGCGCCGGATCGCCTCCTGCTCGATGAAGTCGCGCTCGTCGCGCGCGACGAGCGCGGAGTGCGCGCGCACGCGGTAGCAGTCCGGGTCGTAGGGCGCCTGCGGCTCGATGCCTTCGCGCAGTCGCCGCGCGGCATCGAGCAGCCGCCGCCGGAACGCGATCACCGCCTTGTCGCTCGTGCCGAGGTGCT
>DASTTC010000207.1:0-4942 GCA_035760345.1 Burkholderiales bacterium
GCCGACCGCACCGAGCAGCGTGCGCGCCCGAGCGCGGATCTCCGCGGCGCCGCGACCCCGCAGCAACAGCGGCAGCCCCACGTTCTGCTCGGCCGTCAGGTGCGGCAACAGGTGAAAAGCCTGGAACACGAAACCGAAATGTTCGCGCCGCACGCGCGTCGCGGCATCGTCGGACAGCGCCGCCATCTCGAAGCCGTCGTAGGCGATCGAGCCCCCGTCCACCGGTTCAAGGCCGGCGATGACATTGAGCAGGGTCGACTTGCCAATGCCCGACTCGCCGAGCACCGCGACGTGTTCGCCGGGTGCCACTTCCAGGGACACCGCGTTGAGCACCATGCGGCCGCCGAAGCGCTTGGTGACCCGGGAAAGCCTTAACATGGCTCAAGTTTAGCGGCTTGCCGCAGCCTAGACATCGCGCCGCCCGCCTTGCTAGACTGGACGCGCTCATAAATCAGAGGAGAACGCCCATGCGCACCCCTGTCCGCATGCTGGCCGCGGTCTTCGCCGCAGCGTCGCTCGTAATCGCGCCGCTCGCCGCCGCCCAGCAGAAGATCAAGATCGGCTTCATCACCACGTTGACGGGCCCTGCCGGCATCATCGGCAAGCACATGAAGGACTCGGTCGAGCTGGCGATGGACCACCTCGGCAACAAGATGGGGGGCGTTCCCGTAGAGGTGATCTTCGGCGACGACCAGTTCAGGCCAGACGTCGGCGTGCAGGTCACCGAGGAAATGCTGAAGAAGCACCAGGTGGACATCATGTCCGGCATTATCTGGTCGAACGTGATGATGGCCGTGGTGCCGGTGGTCACTGGCGCGGGCAAGGTGATGGTGGGCACCAACGCCGGCGCCAGCCCGCTCGCCGGCAGGGCCTGCCACCCGCAGTACTTCTCCACCTCCTGGAACAACGACCAGACGCCCGAGGCGATGGGCAAATACATGCAGGAGCAGGGCATCAACGACGTGTACGTCCTGGCGCCCAATTACCAGGCCGGCAAGGACATGGTGGCGGGCTTCAAGCGCTACTACAAGGGCCGCATCGTCGAGGAGATCTTCACCACGCCGGGACAGCAGGATTACCAGGCCGAGATTACGCAGTTGCGCGCCAAGGGTCCGAAGGCCGCGTTCGTGTTCTATCCCGGCGGCATGGGCGTGCAGTTCGTGCGCCAGTACTTCCAGGCGGGGCTGCGCGAGCGCATCCCCCTTTACTCGGTGTTCACGGTGGACGAGACCACGCTTCCGGCGCTCAAGGAATCGGCCATCGGCCAGTGGGAAGCGAAATTCTGGAGTCCGGACCTCAATGTGCCGGCGAGCAAGCGCTACGTCGCCGACTTCCGCAAGAAGTACGGCTACACGCCCGCCTTCTACGGCGCGCAGAGCTACGACGGCATGATGCTGATCGATTCCGCGGTGCGCAAGAACAAGGGCAGCCTCGCCGATACCAAGGCGGTGGTCGCGGCGATGCGCAAGGCCGACTATGACTCGATCCGCGGACCGTTCAAGTGGAACGTCAACCAGCACCCGATCCAGGACTTCTTCCTGCTCAGGGCGGAAAAAGGCGGGCCCGACGGCGTGCAGATGAAGATCCAGAAGAAGGTGTTCGACGACCACAAGGATTCCTACTACCAGGACTGCAAGATGGCGTGGTGAGCCCGCGGCTCCCCGCGACTGAAGGGCGCGGCGCCACCGCGCCCTTTTTTGTGCGCACGGCGCGATGAACCTGATCCTCGTCTTCGAGCAGATGCTGAACGGCTTGCAGTTCGGCGTCATGCTGTTCCTGATGGCCGCTGGCCTTACGCTCGTCTTCGGCATCATGAACCTGGTGAATCTCGCGCACGGCTCGCTGTACATGGTCGGCGCCTACCTGACCGTGGCCGCCGTGCAGTGGACCGGCTCCTATCCCCTGGGGGTCCTGCTCGGGCTGATCGGCACGCTGGTGGTGGGTATGCTCGTCGAGGTGATCGCGCTGCGCACCCTGTACGAGCGCGACCATCTCGACCAGGTGCTCGCCACCTTCGGGCTCATTTTGTTCTTCAACGAGCTGATCGCCATCCTCTGGGGCCGCGCCGCGCTCTACACGTCGCTGCCGACCTATCTGCAGGGCTTCATCGAGATCATCCCCGGCTCGATCTATCCGGTGTACCGGGCGCTGGTGATCGGCGTCGGCCTGCTGGTCGGCGCCGTGCTCTGGTATGTGGTGGCGAAGACGCGCCTCGGCATGCTGATCCGCGCCGGCGCGTCCAACCGCATCATGGTGGCGGCGCTCGGCGTCAACATCCGGCTGCTCTACACGGTGGTGTTCGGCTTCGGCGCGGCGCTCGCCGGACTCGCCGGACTGATGGCCGGACCGATCTACGCGGTGCAGCCCGGCATGGGCGAGCTGATCCTGATCCAGGTGTTCGTGGTGATCGTCATCGGCGGCATCGGCTCGATCCGCGGCGCCTTCGTCGGCTCGCTGATCGTCGGCATGGTCGACACGCTCGGGCGCGCCTTCCTCAAGCCGCTGCTCGGCGCGTTCATCTCGCCGCCCGCCGCCGAGGCCGCGGGACCGGCGCTCGCCTCGATGCTCATCTATCTCCTCATGGCGCTGGTGCTCGCGGTGCGGCCGGAGGGGCTGTTCCCGGCGAAGAGCGGCTGATGGGCGCGCGCACGCTGATCCTCGCCGTCTGCGTGCTGCTGCTCGCCGCCGTGCCGGCGCTGGCGACGCTGCTCGGACAGCTCTACTACATCGATCTCCTGCGCCGCGTGATGATCTTCGCCATCGCCGCGGCGAGCCTCAACCTGATCCTCGGCTACGGCGGCCTCGTGTCCTTCGGCCACGCCGCGTACCTGGGCGTGGGCGCCTATTCGGTCGGCATCCTCGCCTTCTACGGCGTGCACAACGGCTGGCTGCAGTGGGCGGTGGCGATCGCGGCGTCCGCGCTGGTGGCGCTGGTGATCGGCGCCATCTCGGTGCGCACGCGCGGCATCTACTTCATCATGATCACGCTCGCGTTCACGCAGATGCTGTACTACCTGGGCGTCTCGGTGGAGGAATACGGCGGCGACGACGGCATGCGGCTCAAGGTGAAGAGCCAGTTTTCCGGCCTCGTCGACCTCGACGATCCGGTCGCCTTCTACTATCTCGTGCTCGCGCTGCTCCTGGTCGTGATCTATCTGGTGCACCGGCTGGTGAACTCGCGCTTCGGCATGGTGCTGCGCGCGGCGAAGTCGAACGAGGCGCGCTCGCGCGCCATCGGCTTCTCCCCCTACCCCTACCAGCTCGTCGCCTTCGTCATCTCGGGCGCGATCTGCGGGCTGGCCGGCGCGCTGCTCGCCAACCAGACCTCCTATATCGCCCCCGCGTTCATGGACTGGACACGCTCGGGCGAGATCATGTTCATGGTGATCCTGGGCGGCATGGGCACCGCGCCGGGGCCGGCGCTCGGCGCGTTTGCCCTGCTCATCGTCGAGGACCTGCTCGCCGGCTGGACCCAGCACTGGCAGATCATCCTCGGCCCGCTGCTCGTGCTGTGCGTGCTGTTCTTCAGGCGCGGGCTCGCCGGGCTGCTGCCGGGAGGCGCACGCCATGGCTGAGGCGATCCTCGAGGCGCGCGGGCTGCGCAAGTCCTTCGGCGCGCTCGTGGCCACCGACGGCGTCGATCTCGACCTGCGGGAGGGCGAGACGCACGCCATCATCGGCCCGAACGGCGCCGGCAAGACCACGCTCATCAGCCAGCTCGCGGGCAACCTGCGGCCCGATGCCGGCAGCATCCGCTTTTCGGGCGGGGACGTGACGCGCCTGTCGGCGCCGCAGCGGGCGAAAAAGGGCTTCGCGCGCTCATTCCAGATCACCAGCATCTACCGCGACTTCACCGCGCTGGACAACGTCGCGCTCGCCGTGCAGGCGCACGCCGGCCACAACTTCCGCTTCTGGCGCCCGGCGCGCGCGGAGCCGGCATTGCGCGATCCGGCGCGCACGGTACTCGAGGAAGTGGGACTCGGCGCGCGCGCCGACGTGCTGGCCGCAAACCTCGCGCACGGCGAGCAGCGCCAGCTCGAAGTGGCCATGGCGCTCGCCACGCGGCCACGCCTGCTGCTGCTGGACGAGCCGGTCGCCGGCATGGGCCTGGAGGAATCGCAGCGCATGGTGGCGTTCCTTTCGAGCCTGAAGGGCCGGCACACCATGATCCTCGTGGAGCACGACATGGACGCCGTGTTCACGCTGGCCGATCGCATCTCGGTGCTGGTGTACGGCCGCATCATCGCCAGCGGCGCGCCGCAGGACGTGCGCGCCAACCCGGAAGTGCGCCGCGCTTACCTGGGGGAGGACGCCTGATGCTCAAGGTCGAGGGCCTGGAGACGGCGTACGGGCTGTCGCAGGTCCTGTTCGGCGTGTCGCTCGACATCGCCGAGGGCGAGGTGGTGACGCTGCTCGGCCGCAACGGCATGGGCAAGACGACGACGGTGCTCTCCATCATGGGCATGGTGCGGCCGAATGCCGGCAGCGTCCATATGGGCGGCCTGCCCATTGCCGGCCTGCCCTCGTACCAAGTGGCGCAGACCGGCCTCGGCCTGGTGCCCGAGGGACGCCAGGTGTTTCCCAACCTGACGGTGCGCGAGAACCTCGTGGCCACGGCCGCGAATCGCAGCGGCACGCGCGCGGCATGGACGCTGGACAAGGTGTTTCGGCTGTTCCCGAGCCTGCGGGAGCGCGAGCGCCACTTCGGCAACCAGCTCTCCGGCGGCGAGCAGCAGATGCTCGCCATCGGCCGCGCGCTGATGACCAACCCGCGCCTGCTGATCCTCGACGAGGCGACCGAAGGCCTCGCGCCGCTGGTGCGCACGGACATCTTCCGCTCCATCGTGCAGCTGAAGTCCGAGGGCTTGTCGATCCTCGTCATCGACAAGGACGTGCGCGCGCTCACGCGCGTTGCCGACCGGCACTACGTGCTGGAGAAGGG
>DASTTC010000208.1:0-3088 GCA_035760345.1 Burkholderiales bacterium
TCACCATGGGAAAGACCAGCGCCAGCCCGGCGAGCGCCTCGGTGCCGAGCTGCCCGACGAAGTGCGTGTCGGCGATCGACACCGCGGTCTGGAACAGCGCGAGCAGCGCTCCCGGGGCCGCCAGGCGCGCGAGCGTGGCGAAGATCGGGCCATCGAGGACGCGCTGCGCGCGCGCGGTGCTCACCGTGCTCACGTGGTGAGCCTAACGTAAGATGGCGGCTCTGGTCAGGCTGAGGGCGGCGAGCGCGCCGGCCGCGACGCCGAGCGCGTTGGCGGCCATGTCGGCGAGTTCGAAGCTGCGATAGCCGGTCGCGCCTTGCGCGAACTCGAGGCCGATGCCCATCGCGATCCACAGCGCCGCATAGCCCAGGCGCGCCGGCCGGCTGCGGTAGAGCCATCCGAACCAGAACATGAGCAATGCGTAGGCGCCAAGGTGCCCCAGCTTGTCGCCATACGCGAAGCCTGGATCGGGCGGAGACGGGCTGAGCGAGACCCAGACCAGGGCTGCGGCGTAAAGCCAGCCACCCGTGACGAGCGCCGCGCGCATCAGAACAGCTTCAACTGCCCCGAGGGCGAAGGCGGCACGAACCGGCTGCAATCCAGTTCCGGCACGCGCCGCCCGCCGCCATGGCCGTTCAGGCCGAAGCGCTTGCAGGCGATGGCGAAGCGCTTCGAGATCAGCTCGGCGAAATTGCCGGTGCCGCGCATGCGCTCGCCGAACCTCGGGTCGTTGTCTTTTCCGCCGCGCATCTGGCGCACGATGCTGATGACGTGCTCCGCGCGCTCCGGGTAGTGCGCGGCGAGCCATTCCTTGAAGACGTCCTTCAGCTCGTTGGGCAGCCGCAGAATCACGTAGGCGGCCTCCTGCGCTCCGGCCTTAGCCGCTTCCTCGAGCACGTGTTCCAGCGTCTTGTCGTTCAGCGCCGGGATCAGCGCCGCGACCATCACGCCGCAGGGCACTCCGGCTTGCGATATCGCCCGGACGGTATCAAGGCGGCGCTGCGGGCTGGCGGCGCGCGGCTCGAGCTTCCTCGCCAGGACGGGGTCGAGGGTGCCGATGGAGACGAATACCTTCACCAGGCTCTTCTTCGCCATCGGCGCAAGCAGGTCGAGATCCCTTTCCACCAACGCCGATTTGGTGACGATGGTGAGCGGATGGTCGCACGCGGCGAGGATCTCGACGATCTGGCGGGTGATGCCGAACTTGCGCTCCGCCGGCTGGTAACAATCGGTATTGGCGCCGAGCGAGATCGGCGACACCCGGTAGCCGGGCTTCGCCAGTTCCCCGCGCAGCAACTCCGCGGCGTTGGTCTTGGCGAACAGCCGGGTCTCGAAATCCAGGCCGGGCGAGAGCTCCAGGTAGGCGTGGCTGGGGCGCGCATAGCAGTACACGCAACCATGCTCGCAGCCGCGATACGGGTTGATCGACTGCTCGAACGGGATGTCCGGCGAATCATTCCTGGAGATGATCGAGCGCGCCCGCTCAATCGTGACAACGGTCTTGAGCGGCTCGAGCGGCTCGTCTTCGCGCGCCCAGCCGTCGTCGAACGGGTCGCGCGCCTCGGACTCGAAGCGACCCGCGACCTGCGAAAGCGCGCCGCGCTGGCGTTGCGTTTGCATCTAGAATGGCTTTGTTCCCCGATACTGTATACATGAACAGTACCCGCCGCAACGTCGGCCTGCTCGCCGCCTGCCAGGCATTGCTTCTTACCAACAACGCCACGCTCATCGCCATCAACGGGCTGGCCGGCCTCGCACTCGCGCCGCGCGCGGCACTCGCCACGCTGCCGGTGACCTCCTGGGTGGCGGGCGGGGCGATCGCCACCATGCTCGCATCGCTGCACATGAAGCGCGTAGGGCGCCAGCGCGGCCTCACGCTGGGCACGCTCTGGGGCATCGCAGGCGCGTTGATCTGCGCCGGGGCCGTGTGGGTGCAGAGCTTCTGGCTGCTGTGCTTCGGCGCGCTCGTCTTCGGCGTCTACAACGCCTACGGCCAGTACTACCGCTTCGCCGCGGCGGACGTGGCGAGCGCGGATTTCAAGAGCACCGCGATCTCGCTGGTGCTCGCCGGCGGCCTGGTCGGCGGCATTCTCGGCCCGACGACGAGCCGCTTCACGGTGGATCTCGTCGAGCCGCGCTTCACCGGCGCCTACCTCGCGCTGATCGGCTTCGCGCTGGCCACCTTGGCGCTGCTGCGCTTCGTGCGCATCCCGATGCCCAGTGCCCGGACGCAGGCCGCGCCCGGCCGGCCGCTCGCGGTGATTGTCGCGCAGCCGAAATTCATCGTCGCCGTCATGTCGGGCGCCATCGGCTACGGCGTCATGAACTTTCTCATGACCTCCACCCCGATCGCCATGGGCGTGTGCGGCCATCCCTATGGCGATGCTGCCTTCGTCATCTCTTCGCACGTGGTCGGCATGTTCGCGCCCTCCTTCATCACCGGGGGATTGATCAGGCGCGTGGGCGTGCTGCCCGTGATGTTCGCCGGCGCGCTACTCAATTTCGCCGCCATCGCCATCGCGCTCTCGGGTATCTCCGTGCCGCACTTCTGGGGGTCCCTGGTGCTGCTCGGCGTGGGCTGGAACTTCCTTTTCATCGGCGGCACGGCGCTGCTCACCGAGACCTACCGGCCCGAAGAGATGGCGAAGGCACAGGGCGCGAACGATCAGGTAATCTTCATCATGATGGCGATCTCCTCGTTCACCTCCGGCCTCACCGTCACCGCGGCGGGCTGGGAGCGCGTGAACCTCTTTGCGCTGCCGATGGTGGCCGTGGTGGCGATCGCCATCGTCTGGTACGGCATGACGCACCATCGCAGGAAAGGCGCCGCATGAAGCCACCCGCCGTCGTGGGCCAGCGGCTGGAGCAGGTCGATACCCCGGCGCTGGTGCTCGAGCTGGATGCGTTCGAGAAGAACCTGCGCACGCTCGCCGACGCGGTGCGCGCCTACCCGGTGCGCGTGCGCACGCACGCCAAGACGCACAAGTGCCCCGAAGTCGCCAAGCGCCAGATGGCGCTCGGCGCGGTAGGCGCTTGCTGCCAGAAGGTGTCCGAGGCCGAAGCCATGGTGGAGGGCGGCATCGGCGAC
>DASTTC010000209.1:0-4038 GCA_035760345.1 Burkholderiales bacterium
CTCGCTCGCCCCCGACGGCGCGGTGATCAAGACCAGCGCCGCGGATCCCAAGCTGATGCAGCACACCGGCCGCGCGGTGGTGTTCGAGGACTACAACGACATGGCGGCGAGGATCGACCGCGACGACCTCGACGTCGACGCTACTAGCGTGCTGGTGCTGAAGAACGCCGGGCCGCTGGGCGGCCCGGGCTTCCCCGAGTGGGGCATGCTGCCCATGCCGAAAAAGCTCGTGAAGCAGGGCGTCAAGGACATGGTGCGGTTATCCGACGGGCGCATGAGCGGCACCAGCTATGGCACCTGCATCCTGCACGTCGCGCCGGAAGCCTACGTCGGCGGGCCGCTCGCCTTCGTGCGCAACGGCGACCTGATCGAGCTCGACGTGGAAAAACGCGCGCTCAACCTGAAGATCCCGCAGGCCGAGATGGCCAGGCGCAAGGCGGCCTGGCAACGCCCGCCGCCCAAGTACGAGCGCAGCTACGGCGCGATTTTCTCGCGCCACGTGAAGCAGGCGAACGAAGGCTGCGATTTCGACTTCCTCGAAGGCACCGCGCCCACCGCGGAGCCCGAGATCCACTGACCGTGGCGCTGCGCGACGCGCGCTTCCTTCTCGCGCTGACGGCTGCTGCGGCCCCCGTCGCCGGCCATTGGCTGGGCCAGTACTGGTACCCATTCCTCGTGTTCTGGGTCGTGGTGCCGCTGCTCGACGTTGCCTGCGGGCGCCGCGCCCGGCCCTCGAGTCCGGAGGAGATCCGGCGACTGGAATCGAGCACCTTCTTGCGCCTCCTGCTGCACGCCTGGGTGCCCCTGCAGCTCGGCCTCGTCGGCTGGGGCGCCTGGCTCGTCGGCTCGGGCGGCGTGGCCGGCTACGACGCGCTCCTGTTCACCCTCTCGGTGGGCCTCGCCACGGGCGGCATCGGCATCACCATCGCCCACGAGCTTGGGCACAAGCGTGCGGCGCTCGACCGGCTGCTCTCGCGGCTGCTGCTCGTCACGGTGAGCTACGGCCACTTCACGGTCGAGCACAATCGCGGCCACCACGTGCGCGTCGCCACCCGCGAGGATCCGGCGAGCGCGCGCTATGGCGAGGCCTTCTGGACGTTCCTGCCGCGCACGCTCATCGGCTCGCTCGCGCACGCCTGGCAGCTCGACCGGCGCGAAGTGCTCGGCTCCTGGGCCGCGACGCTCGCCATCGCCGCGGCGCTCGGCGCCACCTTCGGGCCGCTTGCCGTGGCGTTCTTCTTCGGCCAGGGCGCGATGGCGGTGACGCTGCTCGAGGCGGTGAACTACATCGAGCACTACGGCCTCGAGCGCCACAAACTGCCCGATGGCCGCTACGAGCGCCCGAACGCCAGCCACGCCTGGGACGCCTACGAGTGGCTCAGCAACGCGTTTCTCGTGAACCTGCAGCGCCACGCCGACCACCACATGAACCCGATGCGCCCGTACGCCGCCCTGCAGCCGCAGGAAGACAGCCCGAAGCTGCCGATGGGCTACCCCGGCATGGTGCCGCTCGCCTTCGTGCCGCCGCTGTGGTTCGCGGTGATGAATCCCCGGGTGCCGAAGCCGGCGGCCTGAGCGCTCAGCGCAGATCAAGCTCGAAGCGCTGCTCCAGCAGGTCCGCGTCGTCGAAGTGTCGGCGGCCGACGAACGCGGTCGCGTGGCGGCCCCACTGGCGCATCGCGCCCGCCGAGCGGATGCCCATCGGCCAGAACAGGTAGCGCTCGGGTCGCTCGGTGCCGGCGATCAGGCCGTGCTCGCCGAAGATGCTGCGTCGCCCGCCCTCCGGATGCGGCATGGAGCGCAGCTCGTCGTATTCGCGCAGCGCGTATCGCGCATCGCCTGCGGCATCGCCCGTCGCGCCGACGCGTTCCACATAGTGCGTGCGCGTTGCAATGCGCAACCGCGCCCGCTCGCCCTTGGCGAGGTGCGGCATCGCCTGCGGCGAGAAATTCCACTCCAGCGCCGAGGCGGGCGGCGGCAGCGGCTTCGCGCGCGGCGTCGGAAAGAACATGTGGAAGCAGCCGCAGGGATGCATCGAATCGTAGAGCAGCGGCTCGCCGTCCGGCGCGAGCGTCACGCGCCAGACGACGCCGTCGAGCTTTCCGGCGAGGATGTCGCCGGGGAAAGCCGGCGGGCGCTCTGCAAACCAGATCGTATAAACGAGCTGCTGCAGCGTGCGCCCGCGGTAGCGCGTCCAGGCGGCGTGCGCGTAGACGACCGGCTCGGCGGCGTTCACCGTGGGCACGGGCTCGCCGCTGCGCCAGCCGAGCGCCCCCGGCCGGTCGTAGTCGCCCGTGACCTCGATCTCGAACACGGGTGCGTGCGCCGCCAGCAGCGGCGCATGAATGCCGGGGTTCCCTCCGGCCGTGGGCGCGAAGCGGATGACTTCGCCATCGGGCGGCGGCGCGAGCGGCGTGCGAAACGCCTCGCGCGTTTCCTGCTCGTAGCGCCGCACGCCGGCGATGAACGGCAGCCTGGTGATTGCATACAGCCCGAGCAGGCGGCTCGGCGTGGAATAGTCCTCCGGCACGAGCGCGCGCTCGAGCAGCCGGGCGCTCGCCTGCGCATCGGCGAGGTCTGCCTCGCGCAGGCGGTCGCCGCAGTCGCGCGCGCGCTCGAGCGGGGCATCGCTCGCGCCGAGGTTCGCGAGCTCGTGGCGGCGCGCTTCGAGGTCGAGCGCCTGCATGCGCCGGGCGAGCGAGCGCGGCGCGTCCTCGTCCCGGTACGAGGCGAGCAGCCGGCTCACGCGCAGGTAGGGAAAGCCGCGCACGCGCGCCGCCTGCGCGTCGCGCACGCCGGCCTCGTCCACGCGCGCATCGAGCTGCGCGAAGAATTCGGCGCACGCGCGCAGGTCCGGCGCGCGCGCAGGCTCGAGCGTGGCGCAGGCCGCGGCGAGAAGCGCGAGCCCTGCGCCCGCCAGGCGCCGCATCATTTCGCAGCCTCCCGGCGCACGGCCTCGCGCCGCTCGATCTCGCGCACCATGCCGCCGAACTGGTCGCGAATGCTCGCGCGCATGAGCAGCTCGCCGAGCAACGGCGGCAGCCACTCGGGCTCGACGAGACCCTGCCAGCGCAGTGCGATGCGGCCGGCGCCCACCGATGCGACGCGATAGCCGCCCTCCAGCCGCTTGAGGCTGCCCTTGAGCAGACGCACTTCGATCCTGTCCGGCGGCAGGGCGCTCGCGCGGACCGTCACCTCCAGCGGGAAGGTGAAAATCAGGAAGCGCGACTCGCCCCTTTGCTCGACGATCAGGTCCGCGCCGCTGCGCCCGACGATGCGGCTCGCGCGCATGCCGGGCACGAACTCGGCCAGGTGGTCGTAGTCCGTGAGCGTGCCCCACACGGTGGCGTAATCGGCCTCGATGACCGCGTACGCGGAAACCTCGACCACGGTGCCGCGGCGCGTCGTCTCCACCGAGAAGTCCTCGGCCGCGCCGGCTCCCGCCGCCCAGACGACGAGCAGGATTGCCCGCCAGTTCATCGGCGCAGTCTAGCCTCTACAATGCGCCGGCGCCATGCATGCCCCGCGTACCGCCTTCGTCACCGGCGCCACCGGCTTTGTCGGCCTCAATCTGGTCGAAGGGCTGATCGCGCGCGGCTGGCACGTGATCGCGCTGCACCGCGCCGGCGCGGAGCTGAAGTACCTGCAGCGCCTGGATGCCGAGCGCGCGATCGGCGACATCACCGACGCGGCGTCCGTGCGGCGCGCGATGCCGATGGGCGTCGACGCGGTGTTCCACGTCGCCGGCGACACCAGCCTGTGGTCGCGCAACAACGCGCTGCAGGACCGGATCAACATCGACGGCACGAGGAACGTGGTGGGCGCGGCGCTCGAGCGGCGCGCGCGGCGCTTCGTGCATACCTCGAGCATCTCGGCCTACGGCCTGCATCGCGGCCGCATCGACGAAAGCGCGCCGCAGCTGGGTGGCGCGTCGCCGGTGAACTACCAGCGCTCCAAGTTCCTCGCCGAGCAGGCCGTGCGCGCCGGCATGGCGCGCGGGTTGGACGTCGTGATCCTCAATCCGGGCGCGATCCTCGG
>DASTTC010000210.1:0-3128 GCA_035760345.1 Burkholderiales bacterium
CACCCCGCCGCAGTCGCTCCAGCTCCTGAACTTCTCCGCGATCCAGGCCGCGAGTCCCGCCGGCGAGTCGGTGAGCCCGAAGGCGAGCGTCTGCGGCTTGGTGCCCTGGATCGCCTGGTAGGCGGTCTCCTCCTTCAGCCACTGCGCGAGCTCGGCGAGGAAGCGCCGCTCCTCGGGCGTGGGCGCCTCGATCATCTTCGGATCGCGCCGCACGGCGAGCAGATTCAGGTGGATGCCGGTCACGCGCTCGGCGTAGCGCAGGCCGAGCACCGAGCCCACGAACCCGCCCCAGTCGCCCCCCTGCGCCCCAAAGCGTTCGTAGCCCAGGACTCGCATCAGGTCGGCGAAGCAATCGGCGATCTCCTCCACCCCGAAGCGCTTCTGCCCGGGCGCAAAGGACAAGGTGTAGCCCGGCAGCGAGGGCACCACCACGTGGAAGTGCGGCGTGAGCAGCGGTATCAGCTTGTGGAACTCGAGAACCGAGCCCGGCCAGCCGTGCGACAGGAGCAGCGGCCGCGCGCGGGGATTCTCCGATCGCGCGTGGATGAAGTGCAGCTCGATGCCGTGCAGCGGCGCCTTGAACTGCGGGTGCGCGTTCAGCCGCGCTTCCCAGGCTCGCCAGTCGAAACGCGTGCGCCAGTACTCGCACAGTTCGCGCGCGTAGGCGACGCTCGTGCCCGTGGCCCAGGCCTCGAGCGGCGGCTCGTCAGGCCAGCGCGTGCGCTCGAGTCGCGCCCGCAGATCGTCAAGCGCCGCCTCGGGGACCTGCAGCCGGAACGCCTGCATCGAACAGGCTCGCGCCGCGCTAGCGCCGGCCCGCCGCCAAACGCTTTCTCGCCGCCATGATCTTCGTGTAGCACTCGGCGCAGACCTCGCGGCGCCGCTCGCCGCCGGGCAGCACGCGGAACTCCGAGCGCGGCTTGGCGTGCTGGCCGTGCATGCAAAATTTCAGTGGCGATTGGCTCGGCATCGTGGGTCCGGTCGCCGCGCGCAGCTATAATCCCCCTGGCGCGTGCATGGCCGGCGTGCTCACCGTATCACATGTGGCGACCTTACCGCACCCGGCGACTGCTGTGCGCACTGTTCCTGGCCCCGGCCTTGAACGCGCTCGCCTTTGACCTGCAAGGCCATCGCGGCGCTCGCGGCATGGCCCCGGAGAACACCCTGCCCGGTTTCGCCGCGGCGCTGGCGACCGGGGTCAGCACGCTGGAGCTGGATACCGGGGTGACGCGCGACGGCGTGGTGGTGGCCCATCATGACCGCCGGCTCAACCCCGACACCACGCGCGGGCCGGATGGGCGCTGGATCGAGGCGCCGGGACCGCTGCTGCGCAGCCTCGACTACGCGGCGCTGCAGCGCTACGACGTCGGGCGCCTGCGCCCCGGCAGCGAGTATGCGGCGCGCTTTGCGGAGCAGGCCGCGTCCGACGGCGCCCGCATCCCTCGCCTGGCGGACGTATACGACCTGGTGCACAAGTCCGGCAACGAAGCCGTGCGTTTCAACATCGAGACCAAGATCTCGCCAGCGGCGCCCGAGGAAACCCTGCCGCCGGAGGCATTCGCGCGCGCGCTCATCGCGGTGATCCGCGCCGCGCGGATGCAGACGCGCACCACGGTGCAATCCTTCGACTGGCGAACGCTGAAAGTGGTGGAACGCGAGGCGCCGGAGATCGAGACCGTGTACCTGACGGGCCGTCGCCGCGACGGGTCACAGCCCAAGGCGGTGCATGACGCCGGCGGCCGCACCTGGTCGCCGAACTACGAGGAGCTGGATTCGCCCGCCCTGGTCGAGGCGCGCCAGCTCGGCCTGAAGGTGGTGCCCTGGACAGTGAACGAGCCGTGGTACATCGCGCGCTTTCTCGACCTCGGCGTCGACGGCATCATCACCGACTTCCCGGAGCGCGTGCGCGCGGAGCTCGCGCGCCGCGGCATGGCGCTGCCCGCCGCTTCCGCGCTGGAGCCCTAGGCATGCCGCCGGTCACCGGCGCGCTGCTCGCCGCCAACATCCTCGTTTTCCTGCTGCAGGGGGCCTACGCGCAGCCGCTGTTCGCGAACTTCGCGCTCTGGCCGCCCACCACGGGCCCGAGCGGCGCGCCAAGTTTCGAGTTCTGGCAACTCGTCAGCTACAGCTTCCTGCACGGCGGCCTGCTCCACCTGGCCTTCAACATGCTCGCGCTGTATACCTTCGGCCGGGACGTCGAGCGCCTGTTCGGATCGGCCTGGTACCTGCAGTACTACTTTGCCAGCGTGGTGGCGGCGGCGCTCACTCATCTCGTGGTGACCGGCTGGATGGGGGCGCCGCCCTACCCGACGGTGGGCGCATCGGGCGGCGTTTATGGGTTGCTCCTCGCCTTCGGTGTGTACTTCCCGCGGCGCACGGTGATCCTGCTTTTCCCGCCCATTCCACTGCCCGCGCGCGTGTTCGTGGTACTGTTCGGGGCTCTGGAGTTGTATTTCGGCGTCACCGGAACGGCTTCGGGCGTGGCTCACTTCGCCCACCTCGGCGGCATGCTGGGGGGCTGGCTCATGATCCGCTCGCGGCGCCGACGACGGCGTTAGGAGAACCGGGGTCAGACCCGATTCTTACTTATTGCTTGGTTTTGGGGTCTGACCCCGATTTTCTAGAGGTCCTGCATGTTGAGAGAGATCCCCGGCCGCCAGCCGCGCACCCGCTTCATGGTCGGCAAGTACGAGGTCATCGCGCAGCCGATCCCCGGCTCCGCGCACATGCTGCGCTATACCGTGTTCTTCAAGGGCGCCCGCATCGGTGCCATGGCGAGCATGCCGACGGAATCCGATTGCCGCTTCCTGGAAAACCCGCCGCCGGTGCCGCCGGTGAAGCCGTTCCAGGTGTTTTACCGCCCGGGGCGCCCCAAGAAGGGCTCGCAGCCCGCGAACGCCGCGGACCGCGCCCCCGCCATGGCGCACGAGGACCTGTCGTCCGAGCTCCCGCTGCCGGCGCTCGAGAAGCCCGCGGACTGAGGCGAAACATCCTGTTTCAATTCGCCGCACTTTTGAGGCGAATGTAAGTCAGGCGGGGCGTACAACGTGGGTGGAGGTTACGCCCATGAGAACACTGTTCGCCGCCCTGCTCGCCTTGCTGGTCAGCCTGCCCGCGCAGGCCGAGGA
>DASTTC010000211.1:0-2494 GCA_035760345.1 Burkholderiales bacterium
CACGTGCAGCACGCGCTCCACGCCCAGGCGGCCGAGCGCCACGGCGTGGGCTTCGTCCCGCACCACGCCGGCGACGCGGCCCTTGAACCCGGCCGCGCGCAACGCGTGCAGGAAAGCGCGGTTGGACTCCCATTGCGGCAGGGTCGTCACCACCCAGGGCACTTCCTGCAGGCCCAGGGTCTCCAGGAAGTCGGGATCCTCGCTGTCGCCGAAGCGTACCGCCAGCCCCTGGCGGCGCAGAGCGCGCACCGCTTCCGGGTCGAAATCCACGCCGAGCGCACGGATTCCCTGTTCGCCGAGCCGCGCGAGCAGGCGCGAGCCGTAGCGCCCCAGGCCGAAGACGATTGCCTCCGGGACGCCCTCCGGCCGGCGCTGGCGCTCGACGGCCAGTTCGCGGAACGGCCGGCGCCGCTCGAAGACACCGAGCCAGGGCGAGAGCTTCTCATACAGGACGTGCGCATACAGGATCAGGTAGGTGGAGAGCGTGAACGTGATCACGCCGGTGAGGGTGGTGAGATTGAGCGTCGCCGCGTCGACATGGCCGAGCGTCGCACCCAGGGCGACGAACACGATCGAGAACTCGCTGATCTGCGCCATGGTCAGCCCGACCAGGAGCCCAGTGCGCTTGCGGTAGCCCAGGTACCCCATGATCGCCATCAAGATCAGCGGCTTGCCCGCGAGCACGAACGCCGCGAGCAGGGCTGCGGGCCACAATGCGTCGCCGAGGGTGGCGAGGTCGAGCCGCGCGCCCAGGTCGATGAAGAAGAACAGCAGCAGGAAATCGCGGATGCCCGTGAGCCGCGCCGACATCGCTTCCCGATATGCGGTGGAGGCGAGCGAGAACCCGGCGAGGAACGCACCCGCCTCGCGGCTGAATCCCGCCCATTCGCCGAGCGCGGCGAGCCCGGTGCCCCAGGCGATGGCGAACACCAGCAGCAGTTCCTGCGAGCGCGCCATCGCCTCGACCAGGCGCGGCAGCACGTAGCGCATCAACCCGTAAAGGAGCAGCGCGGCGGCGGCCACGCGCAACCCGAGCGTGGCCGCGAGTTCGAGGGGCGGCGCCTCGCCCGCGCCGCGCAGCGCGCTCATCGCCATCATGGCGAGCACCACCGCGATGTCCTGCACGATCAGGATGCCGACCGCGATGCGCCCGTGCAGCGTGTCGAGCTCGCGCTTGTCCGAGAGGAGCTTGACGATGATGATGGTGCTGGAGAAGGTCAGCGCCACGGCGACGTACAGCGCCTCCATGACGCTGCGTCCCATCAGGTACACCAGGGCGAAGCCGATGGCCACGGTGGCGGCGATCTGGCCGAGGCCCGTGGCGAGCGCCACCGGGCCGATCAGGCGCACGTGGTTCAGGTCCAGGCGCAGGCCGACGACGAACAGCAGCACGGCGACGCCGATCTGCGCGAGCAGCGTGATCTGATCGTGCGCCTCGACGAGGCCGAAACCTGCCGGGCTGGCGGCGACCCCGACCACGATATAGGCGATCAGCACCGGCTGGCGCAGCCGCACGGCGATCGCGCCAGCGAGTGCGGAAACCACCAGCAGCAGCGCGAATTCGCCGAACAGGGCGTCCATCCGGCGAGCCTAGCATCCCGCGCGGACGGGGCCGTGGGCCCACCCTATTTGCCGTTCAGGAAGCGCTCCACCAGCGCGAACTGGTCCGGGACGTTGAGCGCGGGGGCGTGCCCGCAGCCGGGAATGGTCACCACCACCGCGCGCGGGCCGCGCTTGCGCATTTCGTCGGCCGTGTCGGCGAGCAGCAGGTCCGAAGTCTCGCCGCGCAGGCACAGCGTCGGCACGTCGATGGCGTCGTAGGCGTCCCACTGGTCGTAATCGTGTTCATGGTGCACGAACTGCATCACCATGTTCGGGTCGTAGTGCGGCGTGACCTTGCCCTCGGCAGTGCGCCGCATCGACGTCTCGGTAAGGCGCCGCCACTGCTCGTCGGACAGCCAGCCGTAGGGCTTGTATACGGTGCGGAAGTAGGCCTCCAGCTCGCTTAGGCGCTCGAACTGCGGCGGGTTTCCGGCATAGGCGCGGATGCGCTCGACCGCGGCCTCGCCCAGCTTGGGTCCGATGTCGTTCAGCACGAGGCGTCGAATGCGGCCTTGCATCGCGCCGGCGGCGAGCGCGAGGCCGATGGCGCCGCCCATCGAGGTGCCGAGCCAGTGGAACTCGTCCAGGCCGAGCTGGTCGGCGAGCGACACCGCCAGCCTGGCGTAGAACGCGAGGCTGTACTCCGCCTGCGGCGCCGGGCTCCATTGCGACAGGCCGCGGCCGAGGGTGTCGGGGCACAGGACGCGGTAGCGCTGCGCGAGGTGCGCGGCGATGTCGTCCATGTCACGCCCGGTGCGCGCGAGGCCATGCCAGGCGATCACCGTCTCGCGGTGCGCCGCGCCCCATTCGGTGTAGTGGATCTCGCGGCCTTCGCAGACGAGGTAGTGCGAGTTCATTTGCGCAGTCGCCCGACGATGCCGGCCGGAAAGTA
>DASTTC010000212.1:0-2308 GCA_035760345.1 Burkholderiales bacterium
GGCGAGTCCGGCGCCGGCAAGTCGCTCACCGGCATGGCGATCATCGGGCTGCTGGAACCCCCGGGACGCATCGCCGCCGGCGAGATCCGCCTGGAGGGCGAGCGCATCGACAACCTGCCGCCGGAGCGCATGCGCCGCATCCGCGGCCGGCGCATTGGCGCGGTATTCCAGGACCCGCTGACCTCGCTCAACCCGCTCTACCCCGTGGGCCGCCAGCTCACCGAGACCATCCTCACCCACCTCGACGTGAGCCACGACGAGGCACGCCGCCGCACGCTCCGTCTGCTCGCCGAAGTCGGTATCTCGGCGGCGCAGGCGCGCATCGATCACTACCCGCACCAGTTCTCGGGGGGCATGCGCCAGCGGGTGGTGATCGCCCTGGCCCTCGCCGCCGAGCCGCGCCTGATCGTCGCCGACGAGCCGACCACCGCGCTCGATGTCTCGATTCAGGCGCAGATCATCACGCTGCTCAAGCGCCTCGCCCGCGACCACGGCACTGCGGTCATGCTCATCACCCACGACATGGGCGTGATCGCGGAGACCGCTGACCGCGTCGCCGTGATGTACGCCGGGCGCCTGGCTGAGCTCGGGCCCGTGCGCGAAGTGATCCACCAGCCGCGCCACCCCTATACCGTCGGCCTGATGGGCTCGATCCCGAAGATCGGACTGGTGAAGCGCCATGCGCACCTGGCGCAGATCGACGGCGCCATGCCGCGGCTGAACGCCATCCCGCCCGGCTGCGCCTTCAATCCCCGCTGCCCGAAGCGCTTCGCGCGCTGCGCTGCGGAACGGCCCGAGCCGCTGCCGGTCGGCAACGCGCTCGCCTCCTGCTGGCTGTATGCCGACCAGCTCCGATAGCCCTCCCCTGGTGCGGCTAAGCGATGTCGGCCGGGACTTCGACGTCTCGCGCCCCTGGCTCAACCGCGTCCTCGAGGGCGCGCCGCGGCAGCTGCTACGCGCGGTGGACGGGGTGTCTTTCGATGTGGCCAAAGGCGAAACCCTCGCCCTGGTCGGCGAGTCCGGCTGCGGCAAGTCCACGGTGGCGCGACTGATCGTGGGCCTGCACGCGCTCTCGCGCGGCCGCATCGAATTCGACGGCGCGGACCTCGCCGCGCCCGGCACCGACGCGCCCGAGCTGCGCCGGCGCATGCAGATGATCTTCCAGGACCCCTATGCCAGCCTCAATCCGCGCTGGCGCGTGCGCGATATCGTGGCCGAGCCGATCCGCGTGCTGGGGCTCGCGGATTCGCAGCACGACGAGCAACGGCGCGTCGCCGCGCTGTTGCTGCAGGTGGGGCTCGCGGCGGAGGATGGCGAGAAGTATCCGCACGAGTTCTCGGGCGGACAGCGCCAGCGCATTTCCATCGCGCGCGCGCTGTCGGGCAACCCGGAGTTCCTGGTGTGCGACGAGCCCACCTCGGCGCTCGATGTCTCGGTACAGGCGCAGATCCTCAACCTGATGACGAACCTGCAGGCGCGGCTCGGGCTCACCTACCTTTTCATCTCCCACAACCTCGCCGTGGTGTCGCACGTGGCCGACCGCGTGGGCGTCATGTACCTCGGGCGCATGGTGGAGCTCGCCGACGCAGCGCAACTGTTCGCCGCGCCGCGGCACCCCTATACGCGCATGCTGATGGATGCGATTCCCGACCTGGAGATGAGCGGCAAGTCCCGCACGCCGGTGGCGGGCGAGGTGCCCAACCCGATGGCGCCGCCGCCAGGCTGCGCGTTCCACCCACGCTGCCCACACGCCAACGAGCGCTGTCGCAGCGAGCGACCCCCTTTGACCCGCATCGAGGGTGGGACGGTCGCCTGCCACGCCGTCGCCGAAGGCAGAATCAGCGCTTGAGCAGCCCGCGCAGCTTGTCCTCGATCTTCTCCCGCACCTTTTCCTTCACCTTCGCCTTGGCGGCGTCCCCGGCGATCGATCGGTAGTCGATCTCGTACTTCGGCGCATCGAACGGCCCCGTGAGCTTCACCGGGATCGTCAGGCCCGACAAGTGCTCGAGATCCGCGCCGCCCTGCCCCTTCGAGGTGGCCACCACCGACGCCTTGGCGACGTAGTTCAGCTGCGAGTTGCCGATGTCAATGTCGCCCGCACCGCCGACGCGCAGCACCGGCGCGCGCACCTCGAGGTCGTCGTTGCGCGCGACGCCGTTGTTGATCGCGAAGCTCGCGCTCATCGCCGAGAAGTCGGTGCGCTGCGCCGGGTCGGCGCTCGCCTGCTGCGCGGACTTCGAGCCGAACGCCGCGCGCGTCTTGCGCAGCACCTCGGTGAGGTTGATGCCCTTGAGCGCGCCGTCCTTCA
>DASTTC010000213.1:0-17110 GCA_035760345.1 Burkholderiales bacterium
GTCTTCATGGACAGCGCGTGGATCTCCTCGCGCATGCGCTCGCCGAGCGCCGCGTACACCAGCTGGTGCCGTTGCACGCGGCTCTTGCCCGCGAAGGCGGCCGACACCACCAGCGCCTGGAAATGCTGCCCGTCGCCGATCACCTCCACGCGCTCGCAGGCGAGGCCCGCGCGGATGCCCTGCTCGATGCTTTGCGTGCTCACCATGGTCAGGTCCTGATCTTGTAGCCGTTGCGCAGCAGCCGCAGCGCCAGCGCCGAGGCGAGCGCCAAGCTTACCGCGACCACCGCGAGGCTCGTCGCGGGCGCGGTATCGGAAGCGCCGAAGAAACCGTAGCGAAAGCCGTCGATCATGAAGAAGAACGGATTGAAGTGCGAAACCGCCTGCCAGGCCGCGGGCAGCGACTGGATCGAGTAGAACACGCCCGAGAGCATGGTGAGCGGCAGGATGAGGAAATTCTGGAACGCGGCGATCTGGTCGAACTTCTCCGCCCACAGCCCGGCCAGCAGTCCCAGTACGCCCAGCAGCGTGCTGCCGAGGACGGCGAAAGCGAGCGCCCACAGCGGCGCGGCGACGCGCAATTCGACGAACCACGCGGTGACCGCCAGTACTCCCAGCCCGACGACCAGGCCGCGCACCGCGGAGGCGAGCACGTAGGCGGCGAAGAATTCGAAATGCGAGATCGGCGCCAGCAGCACGAACACGAGGTTGCCCGTGACCTTGGACTGGATGAGGCTGGAGGAGCTGTTGGCGAAGGCGTTCTGCAACACGCTCATCATGACCAGGCCGGGCACCAGGAACGCCGTGTACGGCACGCCGTCGAACACGCGCGCGTTCGCGCCGAGCGCCTGGGCGAAGATGATCAGATAGAGCAACGCGGCGAGCACCGGGCCGCCCACGGTCTGGAACGCGACCTTCCAGAAGCGCAGCACCTCTTTGGCGAACAGGGTGGCGAAGCCGGTCACGCGCTAGTGCTTCCGCATCAACTGCAGGAACACGTCCTCCAGGTCGCCGGGGTGCGGGCCGGTGAAGCTCGCCAGCAGGTTCTCGGTCGTGTCCAGGGCGACGATGCGCCCGGCCTTGAGCATGGCGATGCGCTCGCACTGCACTTCGGCCTCTTCCAGGTAGTGCGTGGTGAGCACGATGGTGTGCCCGTCGCGATTCAGCCGCCGCACGAACTGCCACAGGTCCTGGCGCAATTCCACGTCCACGCCCGCCGTCGGCTCGTCGAGCACGATCACCGGGGGCTTGTGCACCAGCGCCTGCGCCACCAGCACACGCCGCTTCATGCCGCCGGAGAGCGAGCGCATGTTGGCATCGGCCTTCGCGTCGAGGTCGAGGTGGTGCATGACCTCGTCGATCCAGGCATCGTTACGGCGGATGCCGAAGTAGCCCGACTGCAGCCGCAGCGTCTCGCGCACCGAAAAGAAGGGGTCGAACACCAGCTCCTGCGGCACCACGCCGAGCATGCGCCGCGCGCGGCGATAGTCGGCCGAGACATCCGCACCCATCACCGCGACCGAGCCGGCATCGGCGCGCGCCAGGCCCGCGATGACGCTGATCAACGTGGTCTTGCCGGCGCCATTCGGTCCGAGCAGCCCGAAGAACTCGCCCTGGCGCACCGCGAGCGACACGCCGGCGAGCGCACGCAGCGCGCCGTAGCGCTTCTCCACCTCGCGCACTTCGATGGCAGGAATCAGGCGGCGGCTTCTGGCGGCAGCAGCTCGGCGACGCCGTAGAGCTGCGCCAGGCTCTTCAGGTCGGCCGGCACCCGCGACAGCGCCAGCGGGCGCTCGCGCTGCTTCGCGTCGCGCATCCATGCGAACAGCACCGCGAGCAGCGACGAGTCGACCTCGGTGACCTCGCCCAGGTCCACCGCGCTCACGCCCGCAGCGAGCGGTGCGCGCGCCTCCTCGAGCAGGGTCGCGGCGGTGGCGAGCGTGGCGGGTCCCGTGACGTAGAGCCGCTCGCCTTCGACGCGGATCATTTCTTCTCGCCGCCCTGCGCCGCGTCGAGCGACTTGTTCTTCGTCTCGAGCACGCCGATCAGGCCGTCGATGCCCTTGTCGCGGACGATGCCGGCGAACTCGGTGCGGTAATTGACCACCAGGCTGATGCCGCCCACGCGCACGTCGTAGCACTTCCAGCCGTTCGCGGTCTTTTCCATGTCGTAATCCACCGGCACCGGCTGCGCCCCGGACTGCAGCACGCGCACCTGCACCGTGACGTCGGTGTCCTCGGGCTTCATGCGCAGCGGCCGGAAGTCGAACTTCTGGTCGCCGAAAGAGCTGAGCGAGCTCGCGTAGGTCCGCACGAGCAGGGTGCGGAACTGCGCCGCCAGGCGCTTTTTCTGCTCGGGCGTCGCCTTGCGCCAGTTCGCGCCCACCGCCAGGGCCGTCATGCCGACATGATTGAAGTGCGGCAGCGCCTTGTCCTCGATCAGCTTCAGGGTCTTGGCGCGATCACCGCTCTGCAGTTCCTTGTCGGCGGCGATGATGCGCTGGATGTCGAGCATGACGCCCTTCACCAGCTCGTCGGGCGGCGTCAACTGGGCCGTGGCGAGGGCCGGGAAAAGCGCGAGCAGCGCGGCGGCAAGTATCCGTCTCATCATGGGTCTCCTCAATCTGCCGGCGGCCGCTCGCGCGGCGGCCGTCCGTCGTAAACCAGGCTCCTGCGCCGCTGCAGGAACGCTTCGCGCAGGAACACGTAGCGGTCGAGGGCCGCCTCCTCCAGCGTGCTGCTCGCGCCCAGCAGGTCCGCGCGGCGCGCCACGGTCCGGGTGGCGGTGAGCGCATTGCGCTCGTCCACCGGGGTATGCCGCAGCACCGGATCGCCCTCCCAGTCGACCGGCAGCGCGGCCGTATCGCGCAGCGTGGAGGGGCCAAGAAGCGGCAGCACCAGGTAGGCGCCGTCTCCCACCCCCCAGCTCGCCAGCGTCTGGCCGAAGTCCTCGTTGTGCTTCTCCAGTCCCATGTCGCTCGCCCAGTCGATGATGCCGAAGAATCCGAAAGTCGTGTTGATCGCCACGCGCATCAGGTCGCCCAACCCCTCTTGGACCTTGCCCTGCAGCAGATTGTTCGCGCCGATGTAGAGATCGTCGAGATTGCCGAAGAAATTGCGCACGCTGTCGCGCAGGCCCGACGGCGTCACGTTCCGGTACAGGCGCGCCGCCGGCTGCAGCAGGTTCTCGTCGACCGCGTCGTTGAATACCAGCACGCCGCGGTTCAAACCCTCCAGCGGGTCGCGCGGATCGCCGCTCGTCGCGCAGCCTCCCACCAGCAAGGCGAGTCCCAGCGCCCAGCCCCTCATTTGCCGTCCTTCGCGGCGCCGTCGCCGGCGGCCTTGCTGGTGAAGAACTGGCCGATCAGGTTTTCCAGCACCACTGCGGACTGCGTGAGCCGCAGCCGCTCGCCGTCCTTCAACATGCGCTCGTCGGCACCGGCTTCCAGGCCGATGTACTGCTCGCCGAGCAGGCCCGAGGTGAGGATCTTGGCGGAGGTATCGCGCGGGAACTGGTAGCGCGCCTCCAGCGTCAATTGGGCGACGGCCTCGAACGTCTGGTTGTCGAAGCCGATCTGGGCGACGCGCCCGACCACCACACCCGCGCTTTTCACCGCCGCGCGCACCTTGAGGCCGCCGATGTTGGAAAAGCGCGCCTCCACGAGGTAGGTCTCGGCCGTGGAAAACGAGGCCAGGTTGCCGACCTTGAGCGCGAGAAACAGCAGCGCGCCCAGGCCCAGGGCGACGAACATGCCGACCCACAGGTCGATGGTGGAACGGGTCATGATCAATTCCCTCCGGTAAACATGAGCGCGGTGAGCACGAAATCGAGCGCCAGGATGGCGAGCGAGGACGTCACCACAGTGCGGGTGGTGGCGCCCGAGACGCCTTCGGCGGTGGGCGGCGCGTCGTAGCCCTCGAACACGGCGATGAGCGAGACGGCGAAGCCGAACACCACGCTCTTGATCACGCCGTTCAGGATGTCGTTGCGCACGTCCACGGCCGCCTGCATTTGCGACCAGAACGCGCCCTCGTCCACGCCGATCAGCACCACGCCCACCAGGTAGCCGCCGAAGATGCCCATGGCAGAGAACAGCGCCGCCAGCACCGGCATCGAAATCACGCCGCCCCAGAAACGCGGCGCCACCACGCGCGCGATCGGGTCCACGGCCATCATCTCCATCGCCGAGAGCTGCTCGGTGGCCTTCATCAGCCCGATCTCGGCGGTAATGGCGCTGCCGGCGCGGCTGGCGAACAGCAGCCCCGCCACCACCGGCCCGAGCTCGCGCACCAGCGACAGCGCCACCAGCACGCCCAAGGCCTCGGACGAGCCATAGCGCTGCAGGGTTTCGTAGCCTTGCAGCGCCAGCACCATGCCGACAAACAGCCCCGACACCAGGATGATGATGAGCGAGAGCACGCCCGCGAAGTAGATCTCGCGCATCGTCAGGCGAAAGCGCCGCAGCGCGGTCCCCGAATGCGCGACCAGGTAGACGGCGAAACGGCTGGCGTAGCCCAGGCGCCAGACGGCGGCGGTCACCACGGAGCCCAGCTGAGTGAGCGCGGCGCGCACGCTAGGCGCGCCCGGCGAGGCCGAGGTCGGCGTCGTAGTCAAGCGCGGGATAGTGGAACGGCACCGGGCCATCGGTCGCGCCGCTCACGAACTGCTCGACGAACGGCACGCCCGTGCGGCGCACCTCGGCCGGCGTGCCCTGCGCCACGACGCGTCCATCGGCCATGAAGTACACGTAGTCCACCAGCGGCAGCGTCTCGGCGACGTCGTGGGTGACGATGACCGAGGTCGCGCCGAGCGAATCGTTCAATTGCCGCACCAGGCGCGCGATGACGCCGAGCGCGATCGGGTCAAGACCGGTGAAGGGCTCGTCGTACAGGATCAGCTCGGGATCGAGCGCGATGGCGCGCGCCAGCGCGACGCGTCGTGCCATGCCGCCGGAGAGTTCGCTTGGCATCAGCAGCGCCGCGCCGCGCAGCCCGACCGCCTCGAGCTTGAGCATCGCAAGGTCGCGAATCGCGCTTTGCGGCAGGTCGGTGTGCTCGCGCATCTGGAACGCCACGTTGTCGAACACCGTCATGTCCGTGAACAGGGCGCCGAACTGGAACAGCATGCCCATGCGCCGTCGCAAGGCGTACAGGCCGTCGCGATCGAGGTCCCCGGTCACCTGGCCGAGCACCCGCGCGCGGCCGCCGCTCGGCAGCAGGGCCGCGGCGATGATGCGCAGGAGGGTCGTCTTGCCGCAGCCCGACTGGCCCATCACCGCCACCACTTTGCCGCGCGGGATGCGCACGTCGATGCCGTGCAGGACCTGCGTGCGCCCGTAGGCGAACGTCAGGTTTTCGATGTCGGCGACGGCGGGGTCTGCCACGGGAGCGGGGGGACGGCGGCAAAGCGCTGATTTTACTCGACAGGATGGGCTCGCCGCGTTTCACCTATAGTAGTGGGCGTGGACAGAGCCATCGCCAGCGCCGCGATACGCATTGCCGGCTTGGTCAAGCGCTTCGGCAAGCGCGAGGTGCTGGCCGGCGTCGACCTCGAGGTCGCGCCCGGCGAGGCCGTCGGGCTGGTCGGCGCCAACGGCGCCGGCAAGACCACGCTGCTCAAGTGCATGATGGATTTTTGCGCCTTCGAGGCCGGGCAGATCGAGATCTTCGGCGCCCCGAGCGGCAAGGCGCGCGCGCGCGCGCGCCTTGCCTTCGTGCCCGAGCGCTTCCTGCCGCCGCACTACCTGCGCGGCCGCGAGTTCCTGCAGCTCATCGTGCGCCTGGGGGGCGGGACCTATGAGGAGCCGGCCGCACGCGCCTTGCTTGCCGAGCTCGAGCTCGAGGCCGAGGCGCTGGAGCGGCCGGTGCGCGAGCTCTCCAAGGGCATGACGCAGAAGCTCGGTCTCGCCGGGGGCTTTCTGCTCGCACGCGAGCTGACCGTGCTCGACGAGCCGATGAGCGGGCTCGACCCCGCGACCCGCGTGGCGGTGAAGAACGTGCTTGCAAGACTGCACCGCGAGGGCCGCACGCTGCTGTTCACCTCGCACGTGCTGGCAGACGTGGAGGCGCTATGCACCGGCATCGTGGTGCTGGAGCGCGGTCGCGTGCGCTTTCGCGGCGCTCCCGCGGCCCTGTGCAAGCGCTACGCGGAGCCGGACCTGGAGCGCGCGTTCCTGCGCTGCGTGCATGGCGACTAGGCCGGCGCAGTCGCGCGGCGAGCACACCAGTTCGCCGCAGGAACCGCGCGGCGAAAAGCCCACGCTGCTCATCGTCGACGACGACGTGCTGATCACCGATACGCTCGCTTTCGCGCTCGGCGCCGATTTCGAGGTGTTCGCCTGCGAATCGCGTGCCCACGCCATCGAACTGCTGCGCCAGTTGCCGCAGCCGCCGCAACTGGCGCTCGTCGACCTGGGGCTGCCACCGCGGCCGCATGCGCCCGACGAGGGATTCCAGCTGATCGCCGACCTGCTCGCGCATTCTCCGGCCATGCGCATCTTCGTGCTCTCCGGGCAGAACGACGCAGCGCACGCGCGCCACGCGCGCGCGCTTGGCGCGGCGGAGTTCGTCGCCAAGCCCTGCGACCCCGCGACGCTGAAGGCGACGCTGCTGCGCGCGCTCGAGTTCCGCCACGCCGAGGCCGCGGACGTCGCGCATGCGGCCGCCCGGCTGATCGGCGAGAGCCCGGCGCTGGCGCGCCTGCGCAGCCAGATCGCGCAGTCGGCGGACTCGCCTTTTCCGGTGCTGATCGAAGGTGAATCGGGCAGCGGCAAGGAGCGCGTGGCGCTCGCGCTGCACCAGCTGTCGCAGCGCGCGGCAAAACCCTACCTGGCGCTGAATTGCGCGGCGATCGCGCCCACGCTGGTCGAGCCGACGCTGTTCGGCTACGTGAAGGGCGCGTTCACCGGGGCCACGACCAACAAGTCGGGCTACTTCGAGGATGCGCAGGACGGCACGCTGTTCCTCGACGAGATCGGCGAGCTGCCGTTCGAAATGCAGGCCAAGCTGCTGCGCGTGCTCGAGAACGGCGAGTATCAGCGCGTCGGCGAGACCCAAGGCCGGGTAGCGCGGGCGCGGGTGATCGCCGCCACCAACCGCGACTTGCGCCAGGAAACGCGCCAGGGACGTTTTCGCGCCGACTTGTACCACCGCCTGTCGGTGCTCACCGTCGCCGTGCCGCCCCTGCGGGACATGGAGCGCGACCGGTTGCTCCTGCTGGAGCGTTTTCGCACCCAGTATGCCGCGCAGGCAGGCGTGACGCCCTTCAGCTTCGACGCCAGCGCCGAGCACGCCTGGCTCGCCTACCCCTTTCCCGGCAATGTGCGCGAGCTGCGCAACATCGTCATCCGCCTCACGACCCGGTATGCGGGCCAGCGCTTGTCGTCCGCCGAGCTGGAACCGGAGTTCGACCTGGAGGCGCAGGGGGCGACTGCGCTGCCCGGGCGCGACATGCCGGCCGAAGCACAACGCGACCTGGAGCGAGGCGGCTTCAACCTGGACGAGACGTTGCGCGCCTGGGAACGCGCCTACATCGAGGCCGCGTTGCAGCTGACGCACGGCAATGTCAGCCAGGCGGCGAAGCTGCTCGGCGTCAATCGCACCACGCTGTACAGCAGGATGAACACCCCCGAAGACAAGGAGCACTAGCCAGTGTCCCTCTACCTCGATCACTTCGGCCTGCGGGAACCGCCGTTTCGCATCACGCCGCACACCGACTTCTTCTTCGACGGCGCGGATCGCGGCGCAACCCTCGACGCCTTGCTGTACGCGACGCTGCACGAGGAAGGCATCGTCAAGGTGGTCGGCGAAGTCGGCAGCGGCAAGACCATGCTGTGCCGCGTGCTGATCGAGCGGCTGCCGGCGCAGGTGGAGACCGTGTACCTGGCCAATCCCTCGTTCTCGCGCGACGAGATCCTGGTGGCGGTGGCCGAAGAGCTGAAGATCGATTTCGCGCGCGAGCGCGTCACCGGTGCGCTGCATGCGCTGCAGGATCGACTCATCGAGTCGTACGCGAAGGGCCGGCGCACCGTGATTCTGATCGACGAGGCGCACGCCATGCCCGAGGAGACGCTCGAGCAGGTGCGCCTGCTGTCGAACCTGGAAACCAGCCGCCACAAACTGCTGCAGATCGTGCTGTTCGGCCAGCCGGAGCTCGACGAGGTGCTGGCCGCGGCGTCGATGCGCCAGCTGAAGGATCGCATCACGCACAGTTTCCGCATGCGGCCGCTGACGATGGCAGAGGTCGCGACCTACCTGACGTTTCGCATGCGAGCCGCCGGCTACAAGGGTCCCGACGTGTTCGACCCGCAGGCCGTGGCGCGCATCGCCCGCGCCTCGGGCGGCCTGACGCGCCGCATCAACATACTCGCCGACAAGGCATTGCTGGCTGCCTTCAGCGGCAGCACGCACGCGGTCGGCGCGAAGCAGGCCCGCGCCGCGATCGCCGACTCGGAGTTCGCCCTGCATGCGCGTAAACGCGGCTCCCTGGCCGGGCTTGTCGCCGCCGCGGCTGCCGGCGCCTTGGCGAGCGCTGGCGCCTACTGGCTTCTCACCCAAACATCGCCGGCGCCGGCGCCTGCATTGGCCTCAGCCCCCGCGACTGCCCCGACCTCCGCCCCCGCGGTGGCCTTGGCCCCCGCCTCGCCGGCCGTCCTCGCGTCGACCGCCGCGCCAAGATCTCCGGTGTCCAGGCTGGAACGCGAGCAGGTGCTGCGCTTGAGCGACTATGACGCCCGGCGCAATGCGCTGCTGTTTGCCCGGCTCGAGGCGACGCGCGAGAAGCTCGACACCGTGCCGGATGAGCGCCACAGCCTCGAGCTCTACATCACCGACAACAGCGACGCGGCGCGCGTCGAGCGCTTCCTGCTGCGCGCGCGCGACCTCGTGCCGCTCGAAAACCTGTGGATCGTGCCGGTGGCAAGCGGCGGGCGCTATCGCATCTGGGCGCTCTATGGGGACTTTCCTGGGCGCGACGAGGCGGTCCAGGCGGCGCGGCGCCTGCCGCCCAAGTACCAGGAAGCATTTCCGCTCGTGCCACGCAGCTTTGCCGAGGTGCGACGCCCGCTTTGAGGCGTGGTGCGTGCAAAATCCTGAAAAGTCCCGTGCGACAGATGCTTAGCGACTTTTCCTCACACGCGACCGTGCTATGCTGAATGTCTCAGGGGGAAACAGGGGCGCGATGACCTGGAAGACGGCCTTGTCGGTGGCTGCGCTCGCGATGGCGCTGGCCGGTTGCGCGCAGGCGCCGGCCAAGCCTTCGGCGATCCACATCGGCGTCGAAGTCGCGCCGCCCCCCGTCGCCGGACCCATCCCCCCGCCAGTGCAGATCGCGCCGGCGTTGCCCAAGCCAGAGCCGGCGCCACCCCCGGAAACCTACAACGTGGTGGTCAGCAACGTCGCCGCGCAGGACCTGCTGTTCGCGTTGGCGCGGGATGCAAGGCTCAACATCGACATCCATCCCGGAATCACCGGCTCGGTGACCCTGAACGCCGTCGACCAGACGCTGCCGCAGTTGCTCGAGCGCATCTCGCGCCAGGTGAGCATGCGCTACGAATTGAACGGGCCCAACCTTCTGATCCTGCCGGATGCGCCGTTCCTGCGTACCTACCGCGTGGATTTCGTCAGCGCCTCTCGCAATGTGAAGATGCAGTCGCAGACGTCCACGCAGTTCGGCGCCGCGGGTGCCGCGGGCGGCTCGGGCGGTACCGGTTCGACGGCCACCGTCGATGTCGCCTCGACCAGTCAGCTTTGGGACACGCTGGTGCAGAACGTGAAGGACATCCTGGGCGACGCCTCCGCCGGCGGCACAGCCGCGAAGCCGGCTGCGGGGGCCGGTGGCGGCGCTTCGGCGCCCACCGATGTCATCGGCAACCGCGAAAGCGGCGTGCTGTTCGTGCGCGCCTCGGCGCGCCAGCACGAGCGGGTGCAGGAGTTCCTCGATTCCGTGCTCTCGAACGTGCGCCGTCAGGTCCTGATCGAGGCGACCGTCGCGGAAGTGCAACTGAGCAACGAGTATCAGCGCGGCATCGACTGGCAGCGCCTGCGCACGGGCGCAACGACGACGGGCCGGCCCGCCTTCGGCACCGGCCAGTCTGGCGTGGAATTCAACCAGATCTCGGCCGGCACGCCGGCCAATGTCAGCACCACGGCGTTCGTGCTGGGCGGCGCGCTGGCCAGCCAGAACCTCAACATTGCGATCAAGCTGCTGGAGTCCTTTGGCGACGTACGCGTGCTCTCCAGCCCGAAGATCAGCGTACTCAACAATCAGACGGCGCTGCTGCGCGTGACGCGCGACATCGTGTATTTCACCATCACGCCGGCTGCGACTCCAGTGACGGTGACGGGGGGCGGGGCCGGCATCATCGTGCCCCCTTCGTTCACCACGACGCCGAACGTCGCCGCCGAGGGCTTCATGATGAGCGTGCTGCCGCAGATCAATGAAGCGGAGGCCGTCGTGATCAACGTGCGCCCGACGATCCGGCGGCGCGTCGCCGACGCCACGGACCCGAATCCGGCGCTGGTCACGCCGAACCTGATCCCGGTATTCGAGACCCGCGAGCTTGATTCCATGCTGCGCCTGCAAAGCGGCCAGACCGCGGTGCTCGGCGGCCTGATGCAGGATTCGGTGGAGAACGTCGAAGACACCATCCCGGGCCTGAACCGCATTCCGTTCTTCGGCAAGCTGTTCGCGCAGGAACGCAAGGTGACACGCAAGACCGAGCTGGTGATCTTCCTGCGCGCCACCGTGATCCGCGATGCGAGCGTGGACGGCGACTACGCCAGCTTCCGCAACCTGTTGCCGACAGATAACTTCCTCATCCGGCCGGGCGGCACCGCTCCAGCCACCCCCGCCGCGCAGTGACATGAGCCTGCTGCTCGAGGCGCTCAAGAAGGCCGAAAAGGCGAAACAGGACGCGCAGCGGCGCGCCCAGGAAGGCGGCGGCACGGACGCCGGCGAACTGCGCCTGGCGGACGATGCGCCGCCCGCCCAGGCCCGGCACGTGGTGACCCGCGACGAGCTGCCGTCTATCAGCGGGCCAATGGATATCCAATCCGAAGACCTGCGCGCAGAGTCGACCGCGCGCTCCGGCGGACTGTCGCTGCAGGCGGAGCGTGCGACTCCCCCGCCGCCGCGCGGGGGAGGCAACGCGGATCCCCAGGCGCCGCAGCGCGCCACCGCGCGCAAGGTTTTCGAAGCCAAGGTGCGCGAGCCCAACCCGCGCCTGCCGTTTTTCATCCTCATGGGGGCGCTCGGTGCCTTTGCAGTCGGCACCGTGATCTACTTCTGGCTCCAGCTGCGCCCGCCGGCCACGCTGTTCAATCCCAACCCGTCACCGCCCCAGGGCGAAGTGCCCGTGGCCGTTGCGCCGAGTGCGCCCCCCGGCGCTGCCGCCAGCGGTCCGGTATCGGGCATCCCGGGGCTGCCGCCAGTCGCGCAGGCCCCACGGGCACCCGAGCCTGCAACCCCGCCGCCGCGTGCAGCGACGCCTGCGTCCCAACCCCCGCTGCCCAGGCGAATTGCGGAGCCGCCGCGCAGTCCAGCCCCGGCACCGCGCGCCGCGGCGCCACGCCCGCGTCCCGCCCCGGCTGCGAGCGTCGCGACAAGCCGTCCCGCGCCGCGGATCCACCCGGGCGTGGCGGCAGGCTATGCGGCGTACCAGGCTGGGGACCTGGAGCGCGCGCGCGCCGAGTACGGCCGTGCGCTGCGCGACGACCCGGCGAACCGCGATGCGTTGCTTGGCCAGGCAGCGATCGAGACACGCGCGCTGCGATACGACGCCGCCCGGGGAATCTACCGCCGTCTGCTGCTCGCCGACCCGCGCGATCCCTACGCGCACGCCGCACTGCTCGCATTGCCGGCGGCGCAGCCCGACCCGGTGGCTGCGGAGTCGCGCCTGAAGGGCCTGCTCGCGGGTGGCGCGGAAGAGGGTGTGCTGCATTTCGCGCTCGGCAACCAGTTCGCGCAGCAGGCACGCTGGGGCGAGGCGCAGCGCTCCTACGCGAGGGCCGCCGCCATGGACCCGGAGAACCCGGACTACGCCTACAACGTCGCCATCAGCCACGAGCACTTGCGCCAGCCGCAGGCGGCGCTCGAGCACTACCAGCGCGCGCTGTCGCTGGGCTTGCGGCGCACGTCCAACTTCGATCCCTCCACGGCCCAGGCGCGAGTTCAGCAACTGTCACGTTGACACATCCTAAAGCCCGGTTTTTTCGGGCTTTCTGTATCATGCAGGCTGGATGAACTCGCCCACCAATCCTCAGGCCAAGCGCCACATCGGGCAGATCCTGATCGACCAGGGAATCCTGACCGAGGACCAGCTGCGCATCGCGCTGCTCGAGCAGAAGAAATCCAAGGCCCCGGTGGGCCGCCTGCTGGTGCAGTTGGGCTTCGTTTCCGAAGCCACCTTGCGCGACGCCTTGTCCGAGAAGCTCGGCCTGCAGTCGGTCGACCTGGCGCACATCATCGTCGACCCGGCGGCGCTGAAGATGCTGCCGCGCGATATGGCGCGGCGCTACCGCATGTTCCCGGTGGCGCTCGACCGACAGGGCAACAAGTTCATCGTGGCGCTGGCCGATACCAACAATATCGTCGCCGTCGACCAGCTGCGCGCCCACCTGAAGGAGGGCATCGAGATCGAGCTGCGCCTGGCCGGCGATTCCGAGATCGAGCGCGCGGTCGAGCACTATTACGGCCACGAGTTCTCCATCGACGGCATCCTGCGGGAAATCGAGACCGGCGAGGTCGACTACGCCACCATCACCGAGGGCGACGAGTATTCGCAGCCCGTGGTGCGCCTCATCTCGGCGCTGCTCGCCGACGCCGTGGAGCGCGGGGCGTCCGACATCCACTTCGAACCCGAGCAGAATTTCCTGCGCATCCGCTACCGTATCGACGGCGTGCTGCGCCAGATCCGCTCCTTGCACAAGACTTACTGGCCGGCGATGGCGGTGCGCGTCAAGGTGATGGCGAAGATGAACATCGCCGAGACGCGCGCGCCGCAGGACGGGCGCATTTCGGCGACGATGGCGGGGCGCGTGGTGGATTTCCGCGTGGCGAGCCTGCCGACGTCGCACGGCGAGAACGTGGTGCTGCGCATCCTCGACCGTCAAAAGGGCATCGTGCCCCTGGACAAGCTCGGGCTGGAAGACAGCACCCTGGAGCTGCTCAAGCGCATGATCGCGCGGCCCGAGGGCATCATCATGGTCACCGGCCCCACCGGCAGCGGCAAGACGACGACCCTGTACTCGATCCTGAACCACATCAATTCCGACGGCATCAACATCATGACGCTGGAGGATCCCGTCGAGTACCCGATGACGCTCATCCGCCAGACGTCGGTCTCGGAAGCCGCCAAGCTCGACTTCGCCAACGGCGTGCGCGCGCTCATGCGCCAGGACCCCGACGTGATCCTGGTGGGCGAGATCCGCGACCGCGATACCGCCGAGATGGCGTTCCGCGCGGCGATGACCGGTCACCAGGTGTATTCCACGCTGCATACGAACTCGGCGGTGGGCGCGATTCCAAGGCTGCTGGATATCGGCATCGTGCCCGACGTCATGTCGGGCAACATCATCGGCGTGGTGGCGCAGCGGCTGGTGAGGAAGCTGTGCCGCACCTGCCGGCAGTCCTACGATCCGGACGTGAAGGAACGACGCGTGCTTGGCATGACGCCGACGGAGCCGGCGGCGCTGTTTCGCGCAGTGGGCTGCGAACAGTGCGAATACCAGGGCTATCGCGGCCGGCAGTCGATCCTCGAGATCCTGAAGATCGACGGCGCCCTGGACGAGCTGATCGCGCGTCGCGCCACCGCGCGCGAGATCCTCACCGCGGCGCGCGCCAAGGGCTTCAGGACGCTCGCCGACGACGGCGTGCGCATGGCGCGGGCCGGGCTCACCAGCCTGGACGAGCTGATGCGCGTCGTCGACCTCACGGATCGCATGGCGTAGGGTGGGCCGGCGGCCCACCCTACCCTGAACATGCCCCTCTACACCTACAAGGCCATAGACACTCAGGGCAAGAGCGTGATCGGCCGCACCGAGGCGGTCAATCCCTTCGACCTGGAGCAGCGCCTGCTGCGCATGGGCCTGGATCTGGTGTACGGGGCGCCCACCAGCCAGACTGCGAAGCTGATCGGCGGCGGGCGGGTGTCGCGTTCGGACCTGATCAATTTCTGCTTCCACCTGGAGCAGCTGGCCGGTGCCGGCGTGCCCGTGGTGGAGGGCCTGGTAGACCTGCGCGAAAGCCTGGACAACCAGCGCTTCCGCGAGGTGATCTCGGGCCTGCTGGAGTCCATCGAGGGCGGCAGGAACCTGTCACAGGCGCTCGCCGAATACCCGGAGGTGTTCAGCAAGGTGTTCGTGAGCCTGGTGCGCTCAGGGGAGCAGACCGGGCGCCTGGCGGAAGTGCTGAAAAGCCTGAGCGAGTCGCTCAAGTGGGAAGACGAACTCGCGGCGCAGACGAAGAAGCTCATCCTGTACCCGGCGTTCGTCGGTTCGATCGTGCTGCTGGTGACCTTCTTCCTGATGATCTACCTGGTGCCGCAGATGACCGGGTTCATCCGCAACATGGGCCAGGACATTCCGCTGCAGACGCAGATCCTCATCGCGGTGTCCAATTTCTGCATCGACTACTGGTGGGCGGTGATCGCCGCGCCGTTCGTGCTCTGGTTCGGCGTCAAGTTCGCGGCGCGCGCCAATCCGGCCGTGGCCTACGCGCTCGATCACTACAAGATTTCCATGCCGCTGGTGGGGCCGATCCTGAAGAAGATCATCTTGTCGCGCTTCGCCTCGAGCTTCGCCATGATGTATTCCTCCGGCATCACCGTGCTCGATGCCATCCGCAGCTGCGAGGAGATCGTCGGCAACCGGCCGGTCGAGTACGCCTTGCGCGGCGCCGGGCAGCAGATCGCCGAAGGCAAGAACCTGACCGTCGCCTTCCAGGACGCGGGGCTGTTCCCGCCGCTCGTCATCCGCATGCTCAGGATCGGCGAGAACACCGGCGCCCTCGATACCGCGCTGCTCAACGTGAGCTACTTCTACAATCGCGAGGTGCGCGAATCGATCGGCAAGGTGCAGGCGATGATCGAGCCGGCGCTGACGGTGGTGCTGGGGGCGATCCTCGGCTGGGTCATGCTCTCGGTTCTCGGGCCGGTGTACGACACGATCAGCAAGATGAAGTTCTGACATGAAGCGCCTGATCTATTTCACCGCCGACGACCACTGCGTGTACGCGTGGTCGCGCGGCCGGCTGAGCTTGGAGGCGAAGTTTCCGGGAGACGACCTCGGGGTCACCGCGTTTCGCGAGTACCTGTCTGGGCATCGCGGCGCCTTGTACTACGCCGTGGCCGACCTCGCCGGGGAGGACTTCCACGAGGAGCTGATCCCGTACCTGCGCGGCGGCGACCGCGAGATGGTGGTGCAGCGGCGCCTGGCGCAGCGCTACCGCGACACGCGGCTCGCCACGGCGCTGTCGCTGGGGCACGTGCGCGGCGAGCGCCGCAACGAGCGCCTGCTGCTCACGTCGTTCACCAACACGCAGCGGCTCACGCCCTGGCTCGACGCGCTGGCAGAGTCCGACGCGAAGCTCGCCGGCATGTTCTCGGTGCCGCTGCTCGCGCCGGCGCTCGCCGCGCGCCTGGGCGTCGGCGCCGGGCGCTGCTTCGTGGTCACCGCCAACAGCGCCGGCCTGCGCCAGTGCTATGTCGAGGAGGGCAGGCTGCGCTTCGCGCGCCTGGAGCGCACGGTCGACATGGTGCCGGAGGCGCTGGCCGCCTTCGTACGCTCGGAAACCGGGCGCCTCGCCCAGTACTTGTCGACGCTGCGCGTGCTACCGCGCGAGGGCCCGCCCATCCAGGTGATGGTGGTCGCGCCGCCGGGCCAGCGCGGCACGTTCGAGCGCACGCTGGTTTCCGACACGCGCCTGTCCTTCCTGACGATCGATCAGAACGAGGCGGTGCGCCGCGTCGGCGTGAAGGCCGCGCCGCCGGGCACGGGCGCGGAGCAGCTCTACCTGCACCTGGCGGTACGCCGGCCGCCGCGCGAGCAGTTCGCGCGGCGCGAAGACCGGCGCAGCTACGTCCTGTGGCAGCTGCGGCGCGCGGTCCTGGCCGTCGGGGCCCTGGGTTTCGCCGGCTGCGCGCTCTATGCCGGCGCGAGCTGGCTCGACGTCGCCGGGACGCGCGCCACCGCCGACCAGGTTCATCTCGAGACGCGCAGTGCGCAGGACGAGTACCAGCGCATCACGTCGGCCTTTCCGGTCACGCAAACCACCACCGACAACCTGCGCGCCACGGTAGTGGAGTTCACCAATATCGCGCGCCAGACGGCCGCACCGGAGCGCACGCTCGTGTACCTGTCGCGCGTGCTCGAGGATTTTGCGCTGATCGAGATCGACGCCTTGCAGTGGCGCGTCGAGGCGCCGGGCGGGCGCAGCGCGCGCGCGCCCGCGACGGGCGCCGCGCCCGCGGGCCCGGCGGCGACCGATGCCGCGCGCGCGCCGAACGAGATCCTGGAGATTTCTGGCCGCGTCGGCACCGCGCGACGTTCGGACTACCGCGCCATCACGGCGGAAGTGCAGCGCTTCGCCGACGCGCTGCGCGCCGACCCCGCTTACCAGGTGCAGCGCACGCAACTGCCCTTCGACGTGACTTCGGAAGGCACGCTCTCCGGCGACATCGGCACCGCCACGGACACCGGCGAGGCGCCGCGTTTCACCATCGTGCTGGCGAGGAGCGTCCGATGAGCTTCTCGGCCTTGGAGCTGCGCCAGCTCGCCCTGCCCCTGCTGGCGTGCCTGGTGCTGCTCGGCGCCGGGTCGGCGCTCATCACCTGGACCGAGGGCGGTCATGCCGCGGCAGAGCGCGCGCTCACCGCGGCACGCGCCGAGCGCTCGCAGGCCAAGGAGCGCCTGATGCGCATCGCCGAGGAGGAACGCGAGGTCAAGGAGAAGCTCGAGGTTTACCGGCGGCTCAAGGACATCGGCATCCTGGGCGAGGAGCAGCGGCTCGAGTGGGCCGACGCCATGACGCGCATCCGCACCGAGCGCGAGCTCCCCGATCTGCGCTACCGCGTCGAGCGCCAGAAGCCGCTGAAGACCGTGCCCGGCAAGCCGGCC
>DASTTC010000214.1:0-4308 GCA_035760345.1 Burkholderiales bacterium
GAGACGGTGCTCGTGTCCGCGGCTTCCGGCGCGGTGGGCAGCGTCGTCGGCCAGCTCGCCAAGGCCTGGGGCTGCCGCACGGTGGGCATCGCGGGCGGCAAGGCGAAGTGCGACTACGTCGTGAAGGAACTGGGGTTCGACGCCTGCGTGGATTACAAGGCCGGCAAACTGTACGACGATCTCAAGGCGGCCTGCCCGAAGGGCGTGGACGGTTACTTCGAGAACGTCGGCGGCGAGATCCTCGACACGGTGCTGCGGCTGATGAATTTCCGCGGGCGCGTCACGGTCTGCGGCCTGATCTCCGACTACAACGCCAAGGAACCCTACGGCGTGAAGATGTTCCGCTCGATCCTCACCAACCGCCTCAAGGTGCAGGGCATGATCGTGTTCGATTTCCTGGAACGCTACCCGGAAGCGAACCAGGCCTTGCTGCAGATGGTGACCAGCGGCAAGCTCAAGACTCGGGAATCCGTCGTGCAAGGCATCGAGAACGCGCCCAAGGGCCTGATCGGGCTTCTGAAGGGCGAGAACTTCGGCAAACAGTTGGTAAAACTCGGGTGAAACTCACATGATCGACCTTTATACCTGGCCTACGCCCAACGGGCACAAGATCCACATCATGCTGGAGGAGACGGGACTGCCCTACAAGGTGATCCCGATCGACATCGGCGCGGGCGACCAGTTCAAGCCCGAGTTCCTCAAGATTTCCCCGAACAACAAGATGCCGGCGATGGTGGACAGCGACGGGCCGGACGGCAAGCCGATGGCGCTCGCCGAGTCCGGCGCGATGCTGTTCTACCTCGCCTCGAAGACCGGCAAGTTCCTGCCGGGCCACATCCGCAAGCGCTGGCAGGTGATGCAGTGGGTGATGTTCCAGATGGGGCACATCGGCCCGATGCTCGGCCAGGCGCACCACTTCCTCAGCTACGCGCCCGAGAAGATCGAATACGCCATGAACCGCTACAAGAACGAGGCCAACCGCCTGTACGGCGTGGTCGAGCGGCGATTGAAGGAATCGAAGTTCCTCGCCTGCGACGAGTACACCATCGCCGACATGGCGAGCATGCCCTGGATGCGCTTTCCCGAACGCCAGGGCGTGGACATCGCGGAGTACCCGCACGTGCAGCGCTGGCGCGACGGCATCGCCGCGCGGCCCGCGGTGGAGCGCGCGCTCAAGGTGCTCGCCGACCGGCGTCGTGCGGAGATGTCGAAAGAGCAAAAGGAAATGCTGTTCGGAGCGACGCAATATGCCAAGCGATAGCCTCAAGGGGAAGGTCGCCTGGGTCACCGGCGGCGGCTCGGGCATCGGCCTGGCGGGCGCGCTCGAGCTGGCGCGCGCCGGCGCGCATGTCGTCATCTCGGGGCGCACCGCGCGCACCAACGACAGCGGCTTGGCCGAGCTGAAGAAGGCGGGCAGCGCGGAAGCCAACCTGCTCGACGTCGGCGATCGCGCGGCGGTGGCGAAGACCGCGGCGGACATCGAAAGACGTCATGGCCGCGTCGACATCCTGGTGACGAGCGCGGGCACCAACATCGGCGGCGGCAAGCGCAACCTCAAGACCATGACGCTCGAGGGCTGGGACGACGTGGTGAAGATCAACCTCAACGGCCTGTTCTATTGCTGCTACGCGGTGCTCCCGGGCATGCGCGCAAGGAAGGACGGCGTCATCATCAACATCTCCTCGTGGGCCGGGCGCTACGCGAGCGTGCTCACTGGTCCGGCATACAACGCCACCAAGCGCGCGGTGATCGCGGTCACCGAGTCGATCAACTTGGAGGAGTGCATGAACGGCATCCGCGCCACCTCCATCCTGCCCGGCGAGACCGCCACGCCGATCCTCGAGAAGCGGCCGGTGCCGCCGCCGCCCGAGGAGCGCGCGCGCATGGCGCAGCCCGAGGACTTCGGCAAGGCCATCCTGTTCGTCGCCACCATGCCGGCGCGCACGACCGTCAATGAGATGATCATCGCGCCGACCTGGAACCGCCTGCTCGTCGGCGGATTCGAGAAATAGGTCCGGTTCCCGTCCTGTGGCGCGTCACCCTGCCGTTCCTGGCGGGGTACTTTGTTGCGTACATCTATCGCTCGGTCAATGCCATCATCGGGCCGGAGATCGCGCGCGAGCTGGGGCTGTCGGCGGCGGGCCTGGGGTTGCTCACCGGGATCTACTTCTTCGCTTTCGCCGTATTCCAGCTGCCGCTCGGGGTGCTGCTCGATCGCTACGGCCCACGGCGCGTCAATGCCACGCTGCTGCTCGTCGCTGCGGCCGGCGGCATCTGGTTCGCGCTCGGCCAGAGCGCGTTCCAGCTGACCGCCGCTCGCGCGCTCATCGGCCTGGGCGTGTCGGGCTGCCTGATGGCCTCGTTCTCGGCGTTTGCGCTGTGGTATCCGCCCGAGCGCCTCGCGACCATGAACGGCATCGCTTTCGCGAGCGGCATGCTGGGCGCGGTGTTCGCCACGGTGCCGCTGGAAATGGCGTTGCGCGTGCTGCACTGGCGCGAAGTGTTCGGCGGCATCGTGGCGCTCACCGTCCTGGTGAGCCTGGTGCTGTTCTTTGTGGTGCCCGAGCGCGCCGCGGGCCGCAAGGGCGACAGCCTCGCGTCGCAGTGGCGCGGCCTCGCGCAGATCGCGCGCGACGCCGCTTTCTGGCGCGCCGCGCTGTGCATCGGCGCGAGCCAGCTCGCGGCGGTATCGCTGTCCACATTGTGGGTGGCCACCTGGCTGCGCGACGTTGCCGGCTACACGCAGGCCGAGGTCGCACGCGCGCTGCTGCTGTTCAGCGTCGCCATGATGTTCGGCTATGTCGGCTTCGGCCGGGCGGCGGACGTGCTGGCACGGCAGGGGCGCAGCACGCTGCCACTGCTCGCGGGCGGCGTGGCGGTGGCCTCGGTGTGCCTCGCGCTGATCATGGCCGGGGTGCGCACCGGCATGGTCGCGCTGTGGACGGTCTTCTTCGTCGCCGCCACGGCGATCGTACTGTCGTATTCGCTGTTCTCGCGCCGCTATCCGAAGGAGATGGCCGGGCGGGTCAACACGGCGCTCAACGTCTTCGTGTTTGCGGGCATGTTCAGCGGGCAATGGGCGGTCGGGCTGCTGCTCAACCAATGGCCGCCGACGGCCACGGGCTACGCGCCCGAGGCCTACACCTGGGCGCTCGGCATGCTGTGGCTGGTGCAGTTGGCCGGCCTTGCCTGGCTGTGGTCGGGCCGGTGCCTGTTCGCTACGCCGCGGTGAAAATGTCCTTGTAGGACGTGTACACCGACGCCGCGAGCACCGGGCCGAGCACCAGCCAGCCCAGGCCGAACGGAATCGAGGCGAGCACGCTGAACACCATCAGCACCACGCCGTAGATCAGGAACGGCACGATGTTCTTCAGGCACCCGGAAAAGCTCTCCTTCATTGCGGCGACGGCATCCCTGCCTTGGAACATCACCAGGGCGGGCGCAAACCACACCGCCATCATCACCGGCACCATCAGCCCCGCCATGATGAGCAAGGCGATGATAACGGTGAAGATCGCGCCGGTCGGCAACGACGCGGGAGCGGTGCCGTCAAACATGCCGTAAAGGCTCACGCCGGACGAAAGTCCGACCACCAATGCGATCGCCACCGAGGCGACCAGATAGAGGATGCCCACCACCACCAGCGGCCCGAGCTTCTCGCGAAAACCGGCGAACAGGTGGCTGACCCGCAGCGCGCTGCCTTCGTCCTGCGCGCGCGCGCCCGCGATGAGTCCCGCGCCGAATGCCGGTCCCAGGATGAGCGACGCGAGCGAGCCGAGGAGGGGAATCAGCGTCAGCACGATGTAGATCAGCAGCGTCACCACGATGAGGGCGATCCACACCCCGGGGTCCTTCTTGAACAGCGCCCAGCCCGCCGCGATCCAGTCCCAGCCGCGCTCCGCCGCCACCATCCGCCCGCCCGCCACGTACGTTCCGGCCATCTCAGCCTCCCTTCGCGTCCCTGCGCCTTACCTTCACCGTGCCGATGGCTTTGGCCACCAGCGAGCCGTCCGCGTTCCTCGCCTCGCCCTCGACAAAGGTCATGCTGCGGCCGTCCCGCAGCACGCGCGCCTCCGCCACCAACCGGTCGCCGCTGCCCCCGCCGATGAACGAGGTGCTCATGTCGATGGTGACCACGCCGATCGAGTCGGGATGCAGCGTCCTCGCCGCCGTGCACAGCGCCACGTCGAGCAGCGACATGATCACGCCGCCGTGCGCGGTGCCCAGGCTGTTGGTGAAGTGCTCCGGCAGCGCCATCGACAGGCGCGCCGTGCCCTCGCCGAGCGCCTCGGTCACCAGGCCGAGGTG
>DASTTC010000215.1:0-2735 GCA_035760345.1 Burkholderiales bacterium
CATGCGTGGCGAATTAGCTCAGCTGGTTAGAGCAGCGGAATCATAATCCGTGTGTCCGGGGTTCGAGTCCCTGATTCGCCACCACTTCTCCTTTCCCGCCGCATGCCGATGACGCGCTTGCTGGCCGCAGTGCTCCTCGCCATGCTCGTCGCGACCGCCTACGCGCAGCTGCGCGCGCTGCCCGCGCAGGCCAAGCTCGGCACAATCCGCCATATGCAGGAGATGACCGTGCAGATCGACGGCAAGCTGGCGCGCTTGTCGCGCGGCGCGCAGGTGCGCGATGCGCACAACCGTATCGTCATGCCGTCCGCGATCCCCGCCGGCAGCCCGATCAAGTACACGCTGAACGCGCAGGGCGAGGTGTCCGCGGTGTGGATCCTCACGGCGCAGGAAGCCCGGCCATGAGCGGCAAGTTCTACCTGCGCACCTACGGTTGCCAGATGAACCAGGTCGACTCGGCCCTCATCGCCGACGTGCTCGCCGCGGCCGAGGCGCTCGCGCCCGCCGCGCGCCCCGAGGACGCGGACGTGATCGTGTTCAACACCTGCTCGGTGAGAGAAAAGGCGCAGCACAAGGTGTTCGCCGACCTCGGGCGCGTGCAGCACCTCAAGCGCGCCAACCCGCGCCTCATGATCGCAGTCGGCGGCTGCGTTGCCAGCCAGGAGGGCGCCGGCATCGTGGCGCGCGCGCCCTACGTCGACGTGGTATTCGGACCGCAGACGCTGCACCGGCTGCCCGAGCTGCTGGCGAAGCGCCGCGACACCGGGACGCCCCAGGTCGACGTGAGCTTCCCCGAGATCGAGAAATTCGACCGCCTGCCCGAGCCGCGCACCGCGGGCGCCAGCGCCTTCGTCTCCATCATGGAAGGCTGCAGCAAGTACTGCAGCTTCTGCGTCGTGCCCTATACGCGCGGCGAGGAAGTGTCGCGGCCGTTCGAGGACCTGGTGCGTGAGATCGCCGCACTCGCCGCGCGCGGCGCCAGGGAAGTGACACTGCTCGGCCAGAACGTGAATGCCTGGCGCGGCGCGATCGGCGGCGAGGCGGCCGATTTCGCGGAGCTGCTGCGCTACGTCGCCGAGATCGACGGCCTCGAGCGCATCCGCTACACCACCTCGCACCCGCGCGAGTTCACGCAGCGCCTGATCGACGCGCACGCGGAGCTGCCGAGCCTCGCGCCGCACGTGCACCTGCCGGTGCAATCGGGCGCCGACCGCGTGCTCGCCGCGATGAAGCGCGGCTACACCGCGCTCGAATACCGCTCGATCGCGCGTCGCCTGCGCAAGGCGCGGCCCGGGCTGAGCCTGTCGTCGGATTTCATCGTCGGCTTTCCGGGCGAGACCGAAGCCGATTTCGCGGCGACGCTCGCGCTGGCGCACGAGCTGCAGTTCGACGGCTCGTTCTCCTTCCTCTACAGCCCGCGCCCGGGCACGCCGGCGGCGGAGCTTTGCGACGCGACACCGCAAGCCGTGAAGCGCGAGCGCCTGCAGCGGCTGCAGGCGCTGCTCGAAGCGCAGGCGCGTGCGGTCAGCGAATCCATGGTGGGCGGCCTCGAGCGCGTCCTGGTCGAAGGAGCGGCGAGAAAAGGCCACGGTGAACTCGCGGGGCGCACCGCCAACAACCGCGTGGTGAACTTCCCGGGCGACGCGGCGCTCATCGGGCGCTTTGCCGACGTGCGCGTCACCGCGGCGCTGTCGCATTCGCTGCGCGGCGAGCGCCTGGATGCCTAGCAAGGCGCTGGAAGTCCAGCTGGATCCCGTGGACAACCGGCGCCTGGCGCGGCTGTGCGGCGCGCTGGATGCCAACCTGCGCCAGATCGAGACGGCGCTCGACGTGACCATCGCGCGCCGCGGCGCGCGCTTCACCGTGCGCGGCCGCCCGCAGCAGGCCGAGCGCGCCGCGCAGGCGCTCGCGCACTTCTACGACAAGGCCTGCGACGAGCTCAGCGTCGATGACGTGCAGCTCGGCCTGACGGAACTCTCGCAGGGCAAGCCGCCGCAGCCTGACGCCACGGGCCCCGCGCTGCTCACGCGGCGCGCCGACCTGCATGGTCGCACGCCGCGCCAGGTGCAGTACCTCGAGCAGATCCTCGCGCACGACATCACCTTTGGAGTCGGCCCCGCCGGCACCGGCAAGACCTATCTCGCGGTGGCCTGCGCGGTGGATGCGCTGGAGCGCGACAAGGTCAAGCGCATCGTGCTGGTGCGCCCGGCGGTCGAAGCCGGCGAGCGCCTGGGATTCCTCCCGGGAGACCTGGCACAGAAAGTGGACCCCTACCTGCGCCCGCTGTACGACGCGCTCTACGACCTGATGGGCTTCGACAAGGTGGCGAAGCTCCTGGAGCGCGGCACCATCGAGCTGGCGCCGCTCGCCTACATGCGCGGCCGCACGCTCAACCACGCCTTCGTGATCCTGGACGAGGCGCAGAACACCACTCCCGAGCAGATGAAGATGTTCCTCACGCGCATCGGCTTCGGCGCCAAGGCGGTGGTCAACGGCGACGTGACGCAGATCGACCTCGGGCGCGGGCAGAAGAGCGGCCTCATCGAGGCGCGGCGCATTCTCGAGGGCGTGCGCGGCATCGCCTTCACGCAGTTCGGCGCGCAGGACGTGGTGCGCCACCCGCTGGTCGCGCGCATCATCGATGCCTACGACACGCGCGCGCAGGAAGAATAGCGTCTCGATCCAATATGCAGTGCCGCGGCGCGGAGTGCCGAGCGCCGTTTCGTTTCGGCAGT